>DATFJO010000672.1:0-2058 GCA_035269145.1 Tangfeifania sp.
TGAATTTCAGAACATCGGTAAAATTGAAAATGCCGTTTACTCCGCGCACGATGTCTGCCAGTAAAAACAGGAGGGTGAGGTAAACCATTGCCCCGAGCCAGTAGGAGCCGATTTTAATAACGGGTTCGGCCAGTTCCATTGCTCCCCAACGCTCGAGCATCCGCCCGATAATGTACGAAAAAGCGATTAGCCAAAACAGGGCGGTAGTTAGCCAGAATCCGGTATTTGATTGTGGAAAAACGGCCCGGGTGCGCGAATAAATGTAAAAGTTAACCAACAAGGTTACGGTGGTGACTACTATCAGAAATATCATAATTTGTTTGCCTTTCATTGTAAATTGTTTGCCTAATAAACTAAAAAACCGTGTAAAAGTTTAAGGTCCGGGCGATATGCTTTTTCAAAGCTAATTTTCAGTTAACAAAAATGAAAGATTATAGCTGCTTTCCGTAAGCTATTTTTTAAATTATAAAAACTGAAAGGTTTCTGTGTTTTCAGATTATAAATACTGCTGCATATTTTGCCAGAAATGATGGCCCAAACCAACTGTAAAAACAACGTTACCAATGAATCCGTGCAGAACAGTGGTAAACAGCACACTTTTCGTTTTTTCATAAATATAAGCGAAATATATTCCTGCTAAAAAAGTTGCTGCTATTGCAAACGGGCTGAAATAAACAATGTGTACAAAACTGAATGCCAATGCACTTGCAAAAATCATCAGGTTTTTATTGGTGAATATCCGGGAGTAACGCCTGAAAATAAATACCCGGTAAATAACTTCCTGTATAAAAGCTGAAATGAGCGGGTAACCCACCATCATTACAATATACAGGCGGGTATTTTTACGGGGCAGGTTAAACATATTTTCCCTTTCAAATAAATAAACATAAGCCAATAGAGCAATGGATGCCAGCAAAATCAGTCCGGCATTTTTCAAAATCGTTTTTGATGAAATATCAAACCGCAGAAACGATTTGAATGAAAAATCTTTTTTCTGTCTGAAATAAAGCAGGAAAAACAAAAAAACGGGAAGCAGAAGCAACACAGGATGAATTTGTTTTATCCGGTTTGAAAAATACAGCGCAAGCGGGAGTCCAAAAAACAGCAGCAGAAATTCAGCAATCAACCAGGTCTTTTTTATTTTGATATTCATTTTTTTTGCGAACTGTATTAAAAAATAATTGCATCTGTTCAGCGAGAACAGACAGTTACTATTTTAAAAAACCGAGCAGTGGCTGAATAAACCGGTCGAAACTTTCGATGTGGGGCAGGTGCCCGATGTCATTGAGTTCCACCAGCCGGGAATCGGGAATTTTCCGGTGGGTTTGTTTTCCCAGTTGGTCGTAAAGCCCCATTGTTTTTCGCACTTCTTCGCTTACCAGCGATTTTCCGAGGGCCGTTCGGTCGCGGGTGCCGATAATCAGCAGGGCAGGAACTTCAATTTTTTCAAACTCATAAACCACGGGTTGCGTAAAAATCATGTCGTAAGTAAGAGCGGCATTCCAGGCAATTCGCGGGTAATCCGAATTGAGCGTCCATCCGGCCAGCAGGTTCACCCATGGTTCGTATTCCGGTTTCCAGTTGCCGTCGTAGTAACTCGATTTTTGGTAGGCTTTTATAGCGTCATACGTTTTGTTGAGCTCACGTTCGTACCACCAGTCTATTGATTTATAGGGCACTTTCAGCTTCCAGTCTTCCAGCCCGATGGGGTTGACGAGCACCAGTTTTTCGGTGATGTCAGGAAACATCAGCGTAAACCGTGTGGCCAGCATTCCACCCATGGAATGCCCCAGTACAGTGGTTTCTAAAACACCGAGGGTGTCGAGCAACTGCCGGGTGTTGGCAGCAAGTTGCTGAAACGTGTAGTGAAAATATTCCGGTTTCGACGATTTTCCAAAACCCACCTGGTCGGGAATGATCACACGGTATCCTTGTTCAAGCAGGGCTTCGGCAGTTGTTTCCCAGTAAGCGCCGTTAAAATTTTTACCGTGCAGCAGCAGCACATTCTTCCCGTTGTAATTATCGGGTTGAACATCCATGTAGGCCATTTCCAGGTTT
>DATFJO010000673.1:0-2669 GCA_035269145.1 Tangfeifania sp.
TTTCTTCTGCCCGTCAATACAGCACACCGAGAGCACGAAAAATTCACAGATCGACAAATGTAATGACGTTTGAAAATATTTTAAACTTCGATAAAGAGATCAATGAGAATCATAGTATTAAAGCTACCGGCCTTTTTAGTATTCAGGAATCAAACTACGAAATGTCATTAATTGATGTTGAAGGATTGCCTTATGAACATCAGTTGTTTCACAACCTTTCAACAGGTGAAACAGTTTTGGGCTATGACTCAGATTTACAAGAATGGGGAATCATGTCATTCATGGGGCGTATTAATTATGATATTAAAAATAAATACTTATTTACATTGACCGGGCGTTACGATGGTTCTTCCCGGTTGGCTGAAGGCAAAAAATGGGGATTTTTTCCTTCTGCTGCTGCCATGTGGAGAATAAGCAATGAAAATTTTATGCAAAATCAAAATCTTTTTTCAGATTTAAGAGTGAGGGCCAGTTACGGTGTTACAGGTAATACAGGTATAGATCCTTATCAAACACGAGGTGGATTGACAAGAACAGTCTATTCATTTGCCGGATCATCAGGGTATGGCTATCGGCCAAATGCAATTGCGAATGCTGATTTAAGATGGGAATCTTCGGCAACTGCCAACATAGGTGTTGATTTTGGAATAGGACAATCTATAGCGGGAAGTATAGAACTTTACCAAACCAATACAACTGACCTTCTGCTGGAAAGAAAACTACCTATTACTTCCGGTTTTGATAATGTGATGACCAATGTTGGAGAAACCCTAAACAGGGGTTGGGAATTTTCTATAAATGCCCGTGTTGTGGACACACAGGATTTCACCTGGTCAACCGATTTAAACCTGTTTGGAAACAGGGAAAAAATTGTTGATTTGTATGGGGACAAAGCCGACGATGTGGGCAACCAGTGGTTTATCGGTGAACCGCTTACCGTCTGGTACGACTACAATAAAATTGGCATCTGGCAACTTGGCGAAGAAACTGAAGCGACTGAATACCAGGTAAGGCCCGGGATTATTAAAGTAGAAGATGTTAATGATGATAAAATAATAAATCAGGACGATCGTCAGATACTTGGAACCAATATTCCCCATGTAACACTGGGGTGGGGATCAAGAATGGAATACAAGAACTTTGAGCTCTCCTTCCTGCTGTTTGGTGTATTTGGTCAAACAGTTTACAATCAGTTCGAAGTTAATTTTTCTACGCTGCAAGGGCGCTATAATAACCTGGATGTTGATTACTGGACCGAAGATAATCCAACAAATGAACACCCCATGGCCGATGGCTCGAGAGAAAACCCACTGTATAATTCAACCAGGGGTTACCAAAAAGGAGATTTTTTGAAAGTCAAAAACATTCAGTTAGCTTATAAACTGCCGCAAAATACATTGTCAAAAATTGGTATAAAAGCAATGAAAATATATATCAATGCTGATACTCCGTTGGTATTCTCAAAAGTCTCAGACAATGGATTGGATCCGGAAAGTTATGACGGATATATCCGTGGAGATACACCTTCTGTAAAGATGTATTCATTAGGAGTTAATATTGATTTTTAGTAACATTTAATAATCGTAAAAAATGAAAAAAATGAAATATTTGATAATATTACTAATTTCCTTATCCATCGTTATTGTTTCCTGCGATACACTGGATGAAGAAATTGTATCAGGAGTAACAGCAGAATATTTAAATACTCCGGACGGATTGGATGCAGGAGTAAACGCGGCATATTCATTCCTTAGAACTTATTATGCCCAGGAAGAGGGTAATAAATTATCAGTTTTTGGCACTGATGAGTATACCCACGGAGGTCATGGAGGAGATTGGGATATTGACAGGTACGGAGCTGGACTAAATGCCGAAACTGGAATAATTTATCATGTTTGGTCCAACTTTTATCAGGCCATTAATACCTGTAATGCCGTAGTAGATAGAGCAACAGCATCCGAAGATTTAACAGAAGAACAGAAGAATCCCAAAATTGCAGAAGCCCGGTTTTTAAGGGCACATTATTATTTTGTGCTTGTTCAAAGTTTTGGAGATATTCCATTGACTTTGGAAGAAACCCAGGGAGTAGAAACAGAAGCAACCAGAGCAACTGAGGCAGATGTTTACGATGCAATTATTGCCGATCTGGAGTTTGCTATATCTAACCTTCCGGCATCACAAAGTGAATTTGGCAGAGCAACACAAGTGGCAGCCAAACACATGCTGGGTCTTGTTCATTTAACAAGAGGCAACAATAGCGGGGCTGTTCCATTATTTAAATCTGTAATTAACGATTACGGGCTTGCTTTGGATCCCGATCCTCTTGCCCGTTATAATCACGACAATGAGCAACACCAGGAAATCCTTTTTTCCGTTCAATATGAAGAAGATCCACTCTTAACACCAACAGGTAACCGTTCTCACCTGCATTTCAGGCCCTGGTATGAAGTATATGCTTCAGGATTGGTGCGTGCACTGGGACACGGATACGGACGGCCATGGATCCGTTACAGGCCAACAGGATGGTTGTTGAACAATTTCCGTGTTAACGGGGAATATGATGTTGATTCCAGATTCACTGAAGGATATCAAACTGTTTGGTATTATAATACAACCGGGAATGCGCTCCCTGAAGGGGCAGCGGTTGGCGATACTGCAATTTATTTAAC
>DATFJO010000674.1:0-9270 GCA_035269145.1 Tangfeifania sp.
CCGGAGTTATAGTAACCGTGCAAGAAGCGCCAGTGGCGAAATTCACTCCGCAACAGGTAAATAACCGGCTGGTGATAGCCAATAATTCAACCGGTGCCACTTCATTTATCTGGGAAATTAACGAAGAAACGATCGAGCGCACCGATACTTCGCAAATCGTTAGAGAGCTTACACCGGACAGCCCCACAAACTGGAACATAAAACTTACCGCCGACAGTGAGATGTGCGGCAGCGATTCCACCGGTACTGAATTTACTACTGAATTTGTGGAAGAAGAACCGACTTGTGTGGAAGAGACTAAAACCGCCATTAACCAGGATTTGCAGGTGCTGATTGAATCGAATGTGACATCTTCTAATTTTGTGGTGCCCATTTGGCAATCAACGAGCAAGCATTATGGCGGAACCGCCGATTTTAATCAGGGGGTGCTGAATGACGCAGACAATTTTCTGAATGGAAAAAACAATGAAAAACTCTCGGAAATGTTCCCGGAATTGCTGCAGCAAACTGCAGAAATGATTATAGAAATCGGCGAACAAAACCCGGAAGAAGCGAACGTTTTAATGCGGTTATTTGTGCTGCAGTTAAAGTTGTTCTATAATATTCTTCGCTGTCAAAATCAGGAAGTAATAAATGCATCTGCTGATGAAATCAAGCAAATATTGGATATGATTCTCAATTTGCTGCTTTTCCTGAAGAGAAGTGAAATAATGATACCTGACAATCTGATTCAATTCCTGAACACTGTTTGGGAAAAATTGAAAGAGATTCCTTTACTGGACGAACATTTTTCTAAAATGAAAGAACAAGGTCTGATTTGAACGAGCCGACACATATCATTGATAAAGTTTTTCTGGAAGTGAATACATCCAGTCAGAAAACGGCGTATTTTATAAAGGACAATATCAGCAGTTTTTTGGAGTCGGAACTGTTTCCTGAACTGGAAGTTATTCTGGAAAAATACGATGTAAAGGAAGCGGTTATTCGTTTGGATGAGCTGCATTTGGATGTAGAGTTTGACAAATGGGAAAACAATGCTTTACTGAAATCGGAAATAAAAGAAGCGTTTCGAAAGAAGCTGGAGCATGTTCTTCCATCCATTCAGTCGACGGAGGATACGGAGACTCATACAAAAAAGCTATCACCGGAAGAAAACAGGAAGCAGGTTTTTCTTTTTTTCCTGGAAAACGGCCGGTTGCCCTGGTACGCCAAAGAAGAACACATTCGTGATATCAGCCGGGAAGATTTCTGGAAAGAAAGTCTCGAAAATGAGCAGTTTGCCGAAAAGTTGAAAAACGTGTTGGCGACAGTAAATTTCTCAACGCGGAGATTTGTACTGCAATTTCCTGAAAAAATGGTATTCCAGTTTCTAAATTCCCAGAATAAGGATTTCAACAAAGCTGGTATCAGGAAGCTCGTTGAATTAACTAAGCAATTTTCACCGCCAAACCATAATTTGTTCCTGCAGTGGATGGTGGAATTTATTGTCAGTGAGAATGAACTGACAAGAAAAATTCATCTGCATAAACTGAGGCAAATAATTTCGAAAAAAAAGATAACATCAGCCGATAAAAGGTTTAAAACCGGTATTATTCAATTGTTGAGGAAAATTTATCCCGATTTTCCAAAAGATGAAGATTGGAGTACAATTTACGAATCGGGAGAAATAGAAATATTCCCTGAAAAAACCAAAGACAAAAGTGATAATTCAATCGATAAAAGTGAAGATGCTGCTGAAAGCGTTTGGAAAAATGAAGATGAACTCTTCGTTGGAAACGCCGGTTTGATTCTGTTGCATCCTTTTTTCAAATCCTTTTTTAATGAATTTGATTTTCTGGATGAATCCGGTCAGATTTTAAACAACAAAAAAGAGCTGGCTGTGCAGGCGCTGCATTTTATCGCCACCGGAAGTGAAGATTTTTTTGAGGGGAACCTGTTGTTCGAAAAGTTTCTGTGCAATGTGCCTCAAAAATGGCCCATTTCACGAGAGAGTCTGTTAAACGAACAAATCAAAAATGAAGCTGAAGCACTCTTAAACGCAGCAATAAAGCACTGGCCCGCTCTTAAAAATACATCAACCAACGGATTGCGGCAAAACTTTTTGCAACGCAACGGAAAGCTGATTCAAAATGGAGAAAATTACCGGCTGCTTGTAGAACGAAAAACGCAGGATATTTTACTCGAACGGATAAGCTGGAATATTTCGGTGGTAAAATTACCGTGGATGAAGAATTTGTTACATGTTGAATGGTAGGTTATGAAAACAAAAGAACACAAATCATCGGGTAAGAAAAACAATAATCCAACTTTTTTTAATGCGCAAAAAGGAACCGGATTTTTTGGTGTCCAGCCGAAATTGAATGTTGGAAAACCCGGCGACAAATACGAGCAGGAAGCCGATCGGGTTGCCGATCAGGTGGTTCAGAATTCAAACGATAATCAGGGGTTTTTCGGAAATTCAGGTTTTTTTGGCCGTAATAACTCAACAAATATTCAGGAAAAGCCGCTTGCTGAAACCATTTCGCCATTGATACAGCGACAGGAAGAGGAGGAAGAAGCTAAGCCAAAACTTATCCAGCTGCAAGAGGAGGAAGAAGAAATGATGCAGATGCAACCGATGGAGGAGGAAGAGGAAGCCATTCAAGCTCAATCGGATGTAGCCGAAAATTCTGTTTCTGATTCGGTGGTGGAGCAGTTAGGAAATAAAACTGAAATTGGTCAGAAATTGGATCCGAAAACCAAAGCGGAGATGGAAAGCAGTTTTGGCACCGATTTAAGCAGTGTGAGTATTCACACCGGCTCAAATGCTGTTCATATGAATCAGTCACTGGGAGCACAGGCATTTACGCACGGCAACAACATTTATTTTAATAATGGGAAATATAGTCCGCAGTCGCGGCAGGGGAAACATCTGCTCGCACATGAAGTGACGCATACCATTCAGCAGAGGGGCAGTGTGTTAAACGGAAAGATACAACGGTGGCCCTGGAGTTTAAGTCTGGAAGACCAGAAAAGGTTGTTTCGCAGTCGAACCTATGGGCCGATTACATATTCAAGAGGAGGATCTGGTGCAGGATTTGATGCCTCTTATTATCCGATGCGCAGCAGATTAAATGTTGAAGTACGAGGTAAAGTGCGGTTTGCAGACACACTTATTCCTAGTGGAAACACTTACACTTCGCCAAACTTTTTCATGCAACGCGATTCAGGTTTTATTCCAATTCTAAGAAATTTGCCATCTGAGGTTCAGGCGCGTATTTTGCCTTATTTTCAATGGACGGAAAGAGAAAAAAGAATTCACCTTATTCGTTTCATGAATACTGTAAATGCTGCGTCTGATTTATGGCAAAATACGGGTATGTCATTTCAAATAAATGAAACAGGCTGGGAGGATATTACAGCAACCCCTTCTGTAAATGTTGATATTACGGAAGGTGATGCTGTTCATGCAACCGAGGCAGTAAATCTTTGGGGTTCAACTTTTCGTTTTACCAATACCGCTTCGAGCGACCATTTACAAGTTGAGATAGTAAAACAACCAAGTGTTACAGATTTTCGTGAAGTAAAACGAATTATTACAGAACATAATGCGGCGAGAGGTACTGCAATCAGAGAAAGAATGGTCAGAGGGGTACGTTCATATCAGGGAAATGATCCGGGAAGTCGTAATTCTGCTCCGGCGGGTTTCAATAATTTAATGTCATTGAGGAGTAATGCCACTGATGCTCCCGGAAACATGGAATTTGAAGAAACTGTTATGTTTGCGCATAATGAAGACACGTTGTCGGAAGATGGAAGAAGAATTTTGGATGAATTTTTTAGTAACTCGTTGATTTTACTTGAAAACGATGGGAGGGACATAGATATTACACTTTCGGGTTACGCTTCGGCTCCCGGATCTGCCAGATATAATACATCGCTTGTAGAAAGACGCATTGATTCCGTTGAGCAATATATTAATGAAATTGCTTCCCGGTCTGACATCAACGCAAATATCAGTAATAGTATTTGGAGGTCAAATGATGCTGATGAAAGTGCAGAGGAAGATCTTGCAACAAATCCTGAAGCACATGACCCTGCATCTTTTAGAAAAGTTGACATTCATATTTTAAGAGTAGGTAGAAGTGGTCAAAATACATTTGCTCACGAATTAGGACATGTATTTGGATTAGGTGATGAATATGTGAGTAGTTCAAGAACTGTTGGCTCTGCTGCAAGGCACGATCCTTTAGCCAGGGCAGCAGGGGTAACCGGAGGTTCCAGGGTGGCAAATGATAACAGAATAATGTCGGGGGGAAATCAAGTAGGAGCGGCTCATTATTCCACTTTTGCTGATGCTCTGAATCGCCTGACATCGAAACGATGGAAAATTGTAACTTAGCAAGTCTCATGATCTTTTAAAAACTATAATGGAATATGGCAGAGTACATTAAAAATATAAACGGACTGGAATCGAAGCACAATAAACAGGAACCTTTATTCGAAAAAGTATATACTCCGCCGGAGTATGGCGACAAATTAGTTTCAAGAGTTTATAATGACGGAAGTTTGTATTATTTATCGCAACCGAGGGAATCCAATGAGACTTTAGTAAAAGGCGAAGACTGGGCTTTCATCGGAACTGTTTCTGAAACAGGGATTAACAAAATAAGAGAGAAGCTAAAAAAAGTCTGTGGATTTGAAAGAATAATAGAGAATCAGGGAATTACAGTAGGAGAATACCTTTGGAAAACTAGATGTGGTTCAGAAATTATTGAAATATTAGTACATGGCGTTCCGGAGGGAAAGTATACTGTTTTTAATGAGATTGCTGATGTCTTAAATAACGATTAAAAAGGATATCAAATTTGTTGTTCCAATGAGTAAAAAAGAACTATTTTCCTTTTTGCAAAATGCCGTGATTGCAAGGCTTGAAGCAGAATTCAAAAACAGTTATAAAAAATTTCCTGATTTAAATGAAGCTGAACTGGATGATTCAGAGATTTCAAAATTTATTATAAATAATAATCTCTCACATAGAGAGCTAATAACACTCTTAACAGCATTTATTCCTCATATTTCGCCTGAATTCTTCAGTAATATTATTTTCAAATACTTTCCTAATGGCGGCGACTTTCCTGAATTCGGAGGCACAAAGGGGAAAAATCACCGTGGCATTTTACCCACGGGAGAAACAGTACTTTACATTTTGTCAGGAAAAGATATTGACAAACGGATGGAAGTTTCAAAGTTGTTTGATGACGACCATCTTTTCGCAAAGAAGAATGTGTTATATCTTGAACATCCGGGCGATGGGGAACCGCGAATGAGCGGCAAACTTGTTCTGGATGAAGAATATGTGGATTTGTTCACGACGGGTAAAATTTCCAAACCACGTTTGAGCAGTAATTTCCCGGCAGAATTAATAACAACGGAACTCACATGGGATGATTTGGTACTGGAGGACAAAACCCTGGAGGAAATAAAGGAAATAGAAACCTGGCTTCAACACAATGATACATTGATGAAGGAATGGAAAATGCGCGGAAAAATAAAGCCGGGTTTCAAAGTGCTGTTTCATGGCCCGTCGGGAACCGGAAAAACCATGACAGCCAGCTTGCTTGGAAAATATACAGGCCGCGATGTGTACCGCATTGACCTGTCAATGGTGGTATCAAAATACATTGGCGAAACCGAAAAAAACCTGTCTAAACTATTTGATAAAGCCGCCAACAAAGACTGGATACTGTTTTTTGACGAAGCAGATTCCATTTTTGGAAAACGGACTGATGTGCGCGATGCTCACGACAAATACGCCAACCAGGAAGTTTCGTATTTGCTTCAGCGGATTGAATCGCACAAAGGTTTAGTGATTCTTGCCTCCAACATGAAATCGAATATCGATTCAGCATTTACACGAAGATTTAACACTATGATCCAGTTTGAAAACCCTGGTCCGGCTGAGCGACTGAAACTTTGGAAAAACTATTTTCCGGCTAAAGTAACTCCTGATAAAAAACTGAATATCAAACAGATTGCGCGCGATTATGAACTAACCGGTGCTAACATCGTAAATGTAATTCAGTATGCCGGATTGCAAACCCTTCAGAAAAAATCGGATACTATTTCCAAAGGCGATTTGCTAAAAGGTATTCAGAAAGAGTACCGGAAAGAGGGGAAGATGATGCGGGAAAATGAAATTTTCTAATTTGAAATTAACTCAAAATTAAGGATTTGATTTGTAGGATTTAGGTTTAATCTAAAATTAATTACAATGAATTTTATTCTTTTCAAAAACAAATTTATCTGGGTTGTTGCAGGAGCTTTTATTCTTTGCCCGATATTCGGCAACAGTAATTCAATATCTGTAAATCAATTGACTCCGGCTTCAACAGCGAAATTAAATTTTGGCGAGGAAATTTCCATCTCATTTAGTTACACTATTTCCGAGCCTGACGGAGCACGAATTTATATACGGCCAATGACAGAAGGAAATCTTACTCCAAATTATTCAGCAAGCGGATCGCCGGTTTACAGTGGAGAAGGAAATGCAACAGCCGCATTTACCATCACCTCCGGGAAAACTAAAATTGATCAGTTGAGGTTACAGGTTTACAATTCAACACGTTCTGAACTTCTTTTTGAGTTTTATTTTCCTGTGAATTATAATTTCTCTGACGCCGTTGCAGATAGAAGAATATCTGAACGGGCAATTTCTCCTAACTTGCGACGATCAATTCAGGAAATGCAAAGTGAGCAGAATGACCAGGCTCAGTCAGATGAAAATAATCTGGAGCAACCACAAAACCAGCCGGTAACCAAAAAAATTCTGCCCAATGGTTCTGTTGAAATCACTTATCCCAACGGAAGAATTAAAAGGTTATTTGAAGGTGGATTTGAGATATATAATCCTGAAACAGAACAATCGCAAACGTACCTTTATTCAACTGCAGCCCGTCCTCCTGTTCCTCCTTCGCTTCCGGACGACGCAGAGTTGATTTGGATGAAATCACATAGCGAAAATCTGCTGAATATTATCAAATCGCTTGTAAACAACGATCCTGAATCAATTGAAAATTACCTGCAGTATGAAGGAGATCAGGATATTTACAATCAGATTCTATTGCGGGAAGAAACAATAAGTTACATGGTTCAACCTTAAATAGAAGCACGTGAATATTTTACAGCTTTTTTACATACGAATTTTATTGATAGCTGTCATTCTAACTTTTTTCTGGTTTGATAGTTTTGCCCGGGACACAGATACAATAGTCGATCAGTTGAATAATGATTCAGCAATTAAAGTTGAAACAGCAAAACAAAGATTGGATGAACTGACAAAGTCATCGAAAAAAGTAAAAGAAAAATTTCAAAGTGATAAGGGCTTCCAAAGCGACAGTGCGATTGTGGATCCGATGTTGCCTGAAAGTCCAAACCCGATGTTGTCGGATTCGCTGACAAAAGAGAAATACCAGGCGGCATTGCAGGAGTATTACAATTACCACATATCAGGATTGCAACACCGGGAAAAAGTTTTCAGTTGGCAGCTTTTTTCTTCAAAAATTATTTTTGTAGTTGTAATTATTCTTGTTTTTGCAGGAATTTACTTTGCTGCAGTTCAGTTTCACACGGGAATAAAACAGGCCAGAGAGAAACTCGGTGATTTTAACGATCGTACTGAATTATCTGCATCAATGAAAGGAATCAAGGTGAGCTCACCTGTATTGGGCGTTATTATCCTGGTTATTTCGCTGGTATTTTTCTACCTCTACCTTGTTTATGTGTTTCCTATTGAGGACATCTTTTAAAGACTATTATGTGAACGAAATGATTCACTGAACATGAAAATTGCCGGCTGATTGCCGGCAATTTTCTACAGTTTCTTTTACAATATTTTATCCCAGTGTGGCCACCATCACAGCTTTTATAGTATGCAGCCGATTTTCAGCCTGATCGAAAACAATGGAAGCTTCGCTTTCAAAAACATCTTCGGTTACTTCCATTGCATCGATGCCGAATTTTTGAAATATTTCTTCTCCCACTTTTGTTTCGCGGTTATGAAAAGCCGGCAGACAGTGTAAAAATTTCACATTCGGATTGCCGGTCATCTCCAGCGTTTTTTTATTTACCTGGTAAGGCAGCATCAATTCGATGCGTTTTGCCCACATCTCCTCCAGTTCGCCCATCGAAAGCCAAACATCGGTGTAGATAAAATCACAATCTTTTATAGCCTTGGCAACATCTTCGGTAACCGTTATTTTTGCTCCTGTACTTCTCGCTATTTCCCGGCATTCCTGTTGTAATTCTTCCGAAGGCTGGGCCTGCATTGGCGCGGCTGCCCTAAAATCCATGCCCAGTTTTGCGGCTCCCACCATAAGCGAACTTCCCATGTTGTTCCGGGCATCTCCCATGTAACAGAACTTCACTTCCGAAAGTGGTTTATCCGAATGTTCTTTCATGGTTAAGAAGTCAGCCAGAATCTGTGTAGGATGAAATTCATTTGTTAATCCATTCCACACCGGAATCCCCGCATATTTCCCGAGGATTTCCACCGTTTCCTGGGTAAAACCGCGGTATTCAATGCCGTCGTACATTCGGCCCAGCACACGGGCAGTGTCTTTCATCGATTCTTTATTTCCGATTTGCGAACCTGATGGTCCGAGGTAAGTTACCTGTGCTCCCTGATCGAAAGCTGCCACTTCAAAAGCACACCTTGTTCGTGTGGATGCTTTTTCAAAAATAAGGGCAATGTTTTTACCCGTCAGCCGCGGTTGCTCGGTTCCGGCGTATTTAGCCTTTTTCAGTGATTCTGAAAGTTCAAGTAAAAAATGAATCTCTTTGGGAGAGAAATCAAGTAATTTCAGGAAATTTCGGTTCTTTAAATTGAATGCCATGTTTTAGTAAATTTTAATCTTCGTAATTCAATGTTATTTTGGAACCAAACGATTTATCTTCCAGTTTTTTAGCCTCGGTAATTACACATTTTTTACCGCCGTCTTTCAAAAAATTCAGGCAAGCCCTTATTTTTGGTTCCATGCTGCCTTCGCCAAAGATACCGTTTTCAAGGTATTTTTTTGTATCGGTATAATTCAAAAATTCCAGTTTTTCCTGGGTAGGTTTGCCAAAATCTTTGTAAATAAACGGTACATCGGTTAAAATATACAATTCATCGGCATCGATATTTCTGGCCAGCAAGCCCGAAGCCAAATCTTTGTCAATAACCGCATCAATGGTGCGCATTGTGTTATCCTGGTCGTAATAAACAGGAATACCGCCACCCCCGGCAGCGAT
>DATFJO010000675.1:0-2060 GCA_035269145.1 Tangfeifania sp.
TAACGAAGCACCTGCTTATCGACTGGCGTTGGGGCGAAGCTTATTTTGCTGAAAAACTGCTCGATTACGAATTGGCGTCCAATAACGGAAACTGGCAATGGGCAGCCGGCTCAGGCTGCGATGCTGCTCCTTATTTCCGGATTTTCAATCCTGAAAATCAGCAAAAAAAGTTCGATCCGAAAAATAAATATGTGATGAAATGGGTGCCTGAAATTGGAATGAAAAGATACCCGGAACCGGTGGTGGAGCACAAGGAAGCCAGGGAAAGGGCTTTAAAAAGATACAAAGATGCATTGAAATAAATTATTGCAAATCTTCCTGCAACCACTCAATTATTCTTCGGTTGTAGGCGCCTGTAACGGGCGATACAAAATCAACGGGTACCCCGTTTTCGTCTATCAGGAATTTCTGAAAATTCCAGATGACTCTGCCGTCGACGGTTCCGTTTTCTTCGCTGCTCATAAGCCATTGGTAAATGGGATGAGGATTGTCTTTTATCGAAATTTTTTCCATCATCAAAAAACTGACCCCGTATTTCTTTTTGCAGAACTCTTTGATGCGTGCATTATCTCCCGGTTCCTGGCTCCCAAAATCGTTGCTCGGGAAAGCCACAATTTCAAAATCATCGCCGCCGTATTCTTCATACAATTCCTGCAGTTTTTTGAATTGCGGTGTCAAAGCACATTCAGTGGCAGTGTTTACAATCAGTACTTTTTTTCCTTCTAATTCTGAAAAATTAAAAATTTCACCGTCAATTGTACGGGCTGTAAAATCGTGCAATGTTTTGTACTGTGCGGTGGCTGAAAATGTTCCGGCCAAAAACAGAAAAAGTATAATTTGTATAGTTTTCATCTCATTTTCCTTTTCTTAAATAAAACGATTGATTTGTAAACCGGCTTCAATTTAAAAAATATTTTAATACGATGTTGATAAGTTTTACCGGGCAAAAAGGCAGAAATAATTATCTTTGAAACTTCGATAAAGACACGAGTGAAATGGAGAATTTTATTGTTTCAGCAAGAAAATACAGGCCCGAATCGTTTGATTCAGTGGTTGCACAGTCGTCGATTACCAAAACCCTGAAAAATGCCATTAAGAACAATCAGTTGGCACATGCTTACCTGTTTTGCGGCCCGCGGGGAATTGGTAAAACTACCTGTGCCCGTATTTTTGCCAAAACGATTAACTGCTCCAATCTGTCGGAAGACATCGAGGCCTGCAACGAATGTGAATCGTGCAAAGCTTTTAATACACAGCGGTCGTTCAATATTCACGAGCTGGATGCAGCTTCCAATAATTCGGTGGAAGACATACGCCAATTGATTGACCAGGTGCGGATTCCGCCGCAAATTGGAAAATACAGCGTGTACATTATCGATGAGGTTCACATGCTTTCTTCGCAGGCATTTAATGCGTTTTTGAAAACGCTGGAAGAACCGCCTAAACATGCCATTTTTATTTTGGCAACTACCGAGAAACATAAAATCATTCCCACCATTTTGTCGCGCTGCCAGATTTTTGATTTTAACCGGATCAATATTTCGGATATTGCCAGTCACCTGGAATATGTGGCAAAAAGTGAAGGCGCAGTGGCTGAAAAAGAAGCGTTGAATGTGATAGCGCAAAAAGCTGATGGTGCCATGCGCGATGCTCTTTCAATTTTCGACCAGATTGTTAGTTTTTCGGGAAAGGAAATTACCTACCAAAATGTGATTACCAATCTTAATGTGCTCGATTACGACTACTATTTCAGGCTGGTGGATCATTTTCTGAAAAATGAAGTGCCGGAAACATTGATGATTTTTGATGAAATTCTGAGTCATGGATTCGACGGGCACCATTTTATCAACGGGTTGAGCGATCACCTGCGCAATTTGCTGGTTTGCAAAGACCAGGCAACTATTCAGTTACTCGAAGTTGGTGGCGAAATTAAGGAGCGTTTTAAGGTTCAGGCAACTTCCTGCGAGAGCAACTTTCTGCTGAAAGCGCTCGAAATCAGCAACGAATGTGACATGCAATACAAAATCAGCCAGAATAAACGACTGCTGATTGAGCTGGCG
>DATFJO010000676.1:0-4256 GCA_035269145.1 Tangfeifania sp.
TTCATTAACATCGATAAATGATTTATGCTTCACGGCGCTGATGTACAACTCGATATCAGATATTTTTGAAAAATCGGCTACTTCGGGTACAAATGCTTTTTGCATGCCCATTTTTTTCAGCAAATCGTTTAGTCCGGCTTCGAAGGCAAACTTAAACCGGGGCATGGTAATGTCAACACGGTCGGTGGGTTCAAATTCATTCATCCACTTTTTCCAGTTGGCAGCCGAAAGTTTATCGATTACATCCTGCGAATTGTTTTCGTTTGCAGGCAGAAAAACTGCCATGTTGTACTGGCCGTTTCCGTAAGGCATTTTAATGGCTTTAAATAAACTGTTGGCGGTGTAATCCAGTTTTTCCAGCTTATTCATCATCGGTACTTCAATTGCAGAGCCGTCGGTTTTGTGAAAAGCGAGTTCATGTGTGCCTTCTTCGTCAAATTTATTCGACCAGATGCCATTGAAATAGATGGCGTTTAAAAGCACCATCCGGTCGAGCGGATTCAGTTGTTCGATGATTTTTGTGATTTTGTCGTTTGTTTTTCCGGCCACCCAGTTGTTGATGGTTTCCACCGCCGATGGCGAATTGAAATCGAGGCGTTCCACTTTGGCTTCATACACATTTTTATTTACATCCAGAAACCCGGGTTTCACCTCCATGATGTCGGCATAAAAAATGGCGTTGGCAATTTCAAAAACCACATCTTCATCTAACGATTGCAACGCACTGAGAAGCATTTTATACGAAGCATTGATTTCATCGGCAGTCAACCCGTTCAGTTTCATCGCTTCCTCCATTTCGGTTTTTGTGTCACCCTCAGCTCCGTTATAGGCCATGGCCAGCGCCACTGAAATACTCAGCGGCGAAATCATGATGTTTTCCTCATCACTGTTTTTGCGTACTTTCTGAAACATTTCCAACCCAAATTCATTGTCGGCCTCAATTAGTTGAGCCGATTTTTCATCCAAATCGATGATATTGCTTTTAGGCGGTTGCGCGTCGTTTTTCTGGCAGGAACCAACTGCCCCAATAATAAAAGTAAGAAGGAGCGCTGTCAGAATTTTCATAGTTTTCATTTTTTTTGTTTTTGTTGATATGGATGCAAATTCCTTTCCAATTTATTATTCGAAAGATAAGATGTTTGAAGTATAAAAAAGGTTGCGTAAATTTTTTTTATTTTTTCACGCAACCTTACAACTATTAATTTCATCTATTAATTGTTTTCGTTGGAACTGACTAGTGCAAAATAACGTGAAATCAGCAAAATGATGGTTATCTTTGCCGCTGAATGAACATTTGCTGCTGGAATTGGAAGATTTTAAAGACATTATAAAAAAATGTGCTTCCGGTAATGTGCGTGCACAGGAAAAACTTTACCGGATGCTTGCCCCGAAAATGTTTGGGGTTTGCCTGCGATATGCAAAAGACCGCACCGAAGCCGAGGACAATTTGCAGGATGGTTTTGTGAAGGTTTTTTCGAATATTAAAAATTTCAGGCACGAAGGTTCTTTTGAAGGTTGGGTCAGACGGATTATGGTGAATGTTTCGCTCAGCAAATTCCGGAAACAAAATATTTTGTACCCGGTGGAAGATGCAACGAAATTTGAAACACCAACCTGGACAGAAGAAATTCTGGCAAAAATTGCTGCCGAAGACCTCATCGGGCTGATTCAGCAGTTGCCGCCGCGCTACCGGATGGTTTTTAACCTTTTTGTGATGGAAGGAATGAGCCACCAGGAAATTGGCGAGGCGATGAACATTTCGGAGGGAACTTCGAAATCGAACCTTGCACGGGCAAGGGATATTTTAAAGCGTAAAGTACGCGAACTTTACAATGATGTGATAACAAATGCAAATTACCCTGCATGATGAAAGATGATAAAAATATGGATAAGGCATTCCGCGAGAAACTGGACGGATTTAATGCGGAGCCGCCTGCCCATTTGTGGGATGGAATTCAGGGACAACTAACTGCGCAGCGCCGGGGGAAACGGATGGCATATTACAGTTGGGCAGCGGTAGCTGCGTTGCTTGTGCTGGCATTTCTGGCGGGCTGGTATTTCAGCAGCGATACAACTATGCAGTCCGCCGGTGAAATGGCGGAATCGGAAACTTCGCAGCAGAAGGAACCTGCTCCTGAAATTGAAGAAATTATAATTCCGTTACAAAGTGAACAACAAATAGAAGAAAATGAAACTCAGGCCGGGCAGCTTGCCGAGGCTTTTCGTGCAGAACCGGGGGAAGGCGAAATAGCGGCTGTTGCAGAGCCTGCGGTTGAAATGAATTCAGTAACAGAAAAATCCCCCGGAAGATCAACGTTGACAGATTTGAGATTCATCGATAAAATTAAAGCGCGCATTCAGGAAAAAACAGAAAAATCAGCGGTTCAGTTAAAACAGGAAACCGGCGAAACTTTTTGGCTGTCAGATTCAGAAAGAAAATTGATTGCAGAAAATGCCTCATACAGCCGCGAAAATAAAGCTCAGGAAAAAGGATGGAAAATGGGTGTAAACGTTGCACCGGCTTATTCTTCTTTTACTTCAGAACATTCAGAAAATTATGCGTTAGACATGGCTTATTCGGCCAGCGAGGGCTCGGGAAATGTGGGCGCAGGTTTTTCGGTTCAGTACCAAACCGGAAAGAGGTGGACCATTGAAAGCGGGGTGCATTATGCCAAAAGTGGCCAGAAATCACAAAACTCATACGAACTTTTTGCACGTAACAACAGTTCAAGTTTCGGTAATTTTGATTCTGATTTGGCGTATGCGCCTGTAAAAACTTTAGCCGTGGGGCAAATGGCTATGAACAGTGCTGCCGGTGTTATTGCGCTCGATAAGCTGCCTCCGGGCACTGAAGTTGTGGCTACCCCGGAATCTGAAAACAGCTTTTCAAATGCACTTTTGAGCCGGGGTGAGTTTTCGCAGGTATTTGATTTTATTGAAATTCCGCTCTATTTGCGTTACAAAATCATCGACTCAAAAGTGGATGTAGATGTACTTGGAGGCGTAAATGCCGGTTTTGTTGTGGGGAACAACGCATTTCTCGATAATGAATTCGGCATGCAGAATATTGGTAAAACAGAGGATGTCTCTGCCCTCAACATGTCGGGTACGGTTGGTGTGGGAGTGAATTACGCACTCGGAAAACATTTTTCGCTGGCAGTGGAACCACGGTTGAATTATTACCTGAATTCCATAAATCAGAATCCTGAGGTTGATTTCCGGCCATACAGAATCGGCGTTTACACCGGGCTTTATTACGATTTTTAACGGATAATATTTCCAAAGAAAACAGCGTTCGCCACCAGTTTATTGGTCCCCAGCCATGTTCCCCTGAAAGTCATGTTCTCATGAAAGCTGATAAGTTTTCCTCTGCCAATGTCCTGCACCGAAATTACAGGTGCGTTTTTCAACCGCTTAATATTTTCCTGCGAAACGTATCCGCTAATGTAAGGATCAGTTGCAAACTTTACCGGTTCTGCATATTTTATTCCCAGTGGTTTGGCTACCGACGATCCTGATTTAAATACCGGAATTTCGTTTTTTGTGTAGCCGTAGCAAAGCGGATGGGTAATGTCGGCAATGGTATTGAATATTGCGCCGCTAATGTCGTTCAACACCGATTCTTTTCGACGTTCGGTGTAAGTCAGGTACCTGACCGAATCAGGTTGAATTTCTTTTTTGAATTCAGTTTTGCCCATTCCGTTACGGGCAGCCCAGCCGGCAGCGCTTTTGTATGCAACAAGGGTTCCTCCGTTGTTAGTCCAGTCTTTTATTTTCTGAATTTCACTTTCATTCAGTGCGCCGTAATATCCTCCAGGCAGAATAATGGCATTGTAGCGGTGCAGGTTCATTCGGCCCACATTACTGCTTTCGGCCAGGGTTACCGGAATTTTGTACTTCTGATCGAAAAGGTGCCAGATTTCACCTGCATCGCGGCTGCTGACACCATCGCCCACAAGCATTAGAATTTCAGGTTTTTTGAGCGATGCAAAACTGTTGCTGCCCCCATCGATTCCCTGGGGCGAAAGACCGGTTTCGAGGTTGTAAAAATCAACCCCGGTGTTTTGGGCAACTTTTGAAACAAGCCGGAAAATCTGACTTTGACTGAGAGGCTGACCGGCAGCCGGCACAAGAATGGTTCCGTAGCTGAAATGCTCATCCTTGCCATTTATGGCAAATTCAAATTCTTCGGTTGCAACTTTGGTGCGCAACCCTGCTTTTTGCAACTGGTATAAAGTTTCGGGAGTCGAAAACTC
>DATFJO010000677.1:0-2888 GCA_035269145.1 Tangfeifania sp.
GAGTTTTCCGCATGGCGCGGATGCAACGCCGGTTAAGGCATTTCAGGCTAAACAGGCCATTGAAGACGGCGTGGATGAAATTGATATGGTAATGAATATCGGACGCTTCCTTGGCGACGATTATCATTATGTGGTGGAAGACATTAAAGCAGTGGTTGAAGTGGCTCATAAAAAGGAGGTTCCGGTGAAGGTGATTCAGGAAAGTGGTTTCCTTTCGCCTGAACAAATTGCCAAAGCATGTGAATTATCATTTATGGCCGGCGCCGATTTTGTTAAGACATCGACTGGTTTCGGTCCGGGAGGGGCCAAAACTGAATATATTGATATTATGCTTAAAACTGTAGGTGATGATATGAAGGTAAAAGCTTCCGGTGGAATACGCAGTTGGGATGATGCTGTAGCCTTTTTGAATCAGGGTGCCGACCGGCTTGGAGTTGGCTCAACTGAAGCGGTTTTGAATGGTGCGGAAACAACTGGGGATTACTAATTTTTTTTCACAGAAATTTCTGTCATATTTGTACTCCTTCATGAAAAGGAACCAATATGTATTTTTTAAACGGAGACCGAATCTATATAAAGCCGGACAACGGGTGTAAATCTCAGAATGAACAATTGCAGAATTGTTTGGAAAAACTGAAACAGATAAATTCAGGGAAGAAAGTTTTTAAAATCAATTTCTTTGCCGATACTTCTTCCGATGAAGCTTATGAGAAATTGCAGACAAATGTGAAGCAATTGGTTTCTGCCCGGTTTTCCACCCCGGTTATTACCGATGTTATTGCACAGCCGCCTCTCACATGCAAAGTCGTGGTGGAGGCTTTTTATTACGATCCTACCCTCTGGGTTTCAAAAATGATTGAAATGGAGCATGGCGCTGCTATGCTTTTTAGGCGCGATGAAACGGAGATACTTGTTGGAACCGTACAGGAT
This sequence comes from Tangfeifania sp., assembly GCA_035269145.1. GTDB lineage: Bacteria > Bacteroidota > Bacteroidia > Bacteroidales > Prolixibacteraceae > Tangfeifania. The sequence continues at coordinate 931 of DATFJO010000677.1, forward strand.
AATGCCAGTAAAAATTGTTTGGAAAACTCGGAAAATGCATTCGGTGCATTTGGTAAATTGCTCGATAATTTTGGGTTTCCTGTAAATTCAATAATCAGGCAGTGGAATTACCTGGAAGATATTCTTGGATTTGACGGCGAAGAGCAACGTTACCAGGAATTTAATAATGTTCGTTCAGTTTTTTATGCCGGGCATTTCCAGAAAACCGGTTTTCCTGCGGCTACAGGAATAGGAATGAATCGGGGAGGTGTAATGATTGAATTTGTGGCGTTGCATTCAGAAAAAGCGCATACCCGGCCACTCGATAACCCGGGACAAATTGCCGCCCATGACTATAGCGAAGAGGTTTTGGCAGGCGGAAAAACCTGCGCCAAGACAACACCGAAATTTGAGCGTGCGCGCTATCTCGGGCTATTCGACAAAAAACTGATTTTTATTTCAGGAACAGCGTCAATCCGTGGTGAAAATACCGTAGGGATTGGAGATGCAGAGCAACAAACTGTGGTGACGATTGAAAATATACAACGGTTGTATTCGCCTGAAGTTTTGGCTCTGTTGCCCGATAACAACATTCAGCCCAAATACGGCCATGCGCGGGTGTATGTAAAAAACCGGAAAGATTTTGCAATTATCAAAAAAACACTAAAAAGGTATTACGGTAACTTGCCGGTAGTGTATATAATTGCAGATATTTGCCGCGATGATTTGCTGGTGGAAATTGAGGGGAAAGTGATACTTGAATGAGCGTCTGGTTACTCCTTTCCAAAATTGATTCAGTGAGGTGCATCTAATTATATTTTAGTAAATTTGATTACTAAAACGTTTGAAATGCTTAATATTCCAAAACAAATAGCTTACTGGACAGAAAGTGCCGATGATGATATTGAAACGGCAGAAATATTGATTGAGAAAGGAAAATTTATTCACGGATTATTTTTTTGTCATCTCAGTATTGAGAAAATAATTAAAGCACTGGTAGTGAAAGAGACCAGGGAAATTCCTCCAAAGTCACATGATATATTTTACCTTGCAGAAAAGGCGAATGTTACTATCCCGGAGGACAGTCAGGTAATAAGCCAGATTCTTATGAAATATCAGTTGGAAGGAAGATATCCGGAATATTTCCCTTCCAAACCTCAACCGGATTCTGCTAAAAAATATTTAATCGAGACACAAAAATTTCTGAAATGGCTCAAAACGATGTTATAAATATTGTAAAACAATACATTAAAAATTTACAGGATGGAGGCATCAATATAAGTTTTGCTTATTTATACGGCAGTTATGCCAGAAATGAAAATAAGCAAAACAGTGATATTGATGTATTGCTTGTATCCGATGATTTTGATACGGATAACGATGTCATTCTTTCAACTCCCTGGTTGCCAAAATACCGCAACGATTTTAGGATTGAGCCGCTGGCAGTTGGGGCAAAACGTTTTGAAACTGACGATTGTTCACCGATTATTGAAGCAGCGAAAAAAGAAGGAATTAAAATTGAGGGCTGAAAATCGTGGCACGACTCAAGCCGTGCCACGATTTATTTTTCAATCTAAAAACTAAAATCTATACCAAACATAAAATGGGTTCCGGCCTGCGGAAAATAGCCATCCATTTCGTAACGTTCGCCACCAAATTTGTAGGAATACACCCACGCATTGCTTTCATATTTTTCGTTAAAAATATTATTGACCATCAGGTGCAGTTGAATCTCATCAAATACTTTTCCGCTAAATGAATAATCTATTTTTAGATTGTTGACAAAATACGGATCGAGACTGCGTTTGTCGCTCGATGTATTGTCGCTGTATTGTTTTCCGACGTACGACGAATTCAGCGAAAGGAACAAATCGCTCACCGGTTCAAAACTCAACTGGCTGTTGGCAATTACATTGGGTGAGAAAGCAATATCCGTAGTTCCCAAATCGAATGTTTCCTGCTCCCAGGTATCCCAGTTG
>DATFJO010000678.1:0-2097 GCA_035269145.1 Tangfeifania sp.
CACGTTTCGAGTGATTCAATTTTTTTCGAATTTTCGATGGATTCAGTTTGGCAGCTTACCAGCAACAGCGCTGCCATAAATGGATACAGGAAGTATTTTGTCATTTTTAAACGTATTGATTCAACGACAGCAAAATTAGGCATTTGAAGTAATTCTGAAATTTTTTTAGAAAGTTTCTGAGTTTGTGAAATTTGATGAAATCAAACCAATAATTCATACAGTTCTTCCACACTTTCAACCAGGTAATCCGGACCTGCTTTTTCAAGATCGTCTTTTTCGCCAAAACCGTAGGTGACGGCAATCGTCGACAATCCGTTTTGTTGCCCGCCTTTGATATCAAACAGCGTATCGCCAATCATCACAATGCTTTTTGATGGTGAAATTTGCGCCTCATTCAACAAGTCGGAAATGATTGTTATTTTGGTATTTTTCCCTTTGTAATCAGCGCCTTTCAAATCCGAAATGTATTTATCGAAACCAAAATGCGCGCTGATTTCCAACGCAAATTTCTCAAGTTTTGAGGTGGCAAGGTACATTTTCTTTCCAGCAAAATGTAACTCTTCGAGCATCTCAAAAATTCCGGGATACGGATCGTTTTCAAATTTCCCGTTCACCGAATAATATTCCCTGAAGTATTCCACGGCCAGCTCCGTGTTCCGTTCGTTCATTCCATAAATATTTCGGAAACTCCATTGTAAAGGCGGACCAATAAACTGTTCGGGAACTACTCCATCAAAATTATCGACTTGCATTTTTTTAAGCGCGTACCTCACCGAGTTTTCAATTCCGCGGGTATTGTCAGTCAGTGTGCCGTCGAGGTCGAATATGATGTGGGAAAAATGTGACATTTCTTAAATTTTTGGGCAAAGTTAATCGAAATTCTTATCAATAAACGGAAGCTGATTTGCTCTAAATTCAGATTGGAAAATGATATAATGGATTACTACTGATTTTCTGTAATTCCACTATCTTTGTGCCTTTGTTCAAAACGGTTAATCAAATTTTTTTGCACGATGACAGATTTTAAACGTACACTGATTACTACTGCACTGCCTTATGCCAATGGTCCGATTCACATCGGTCACCTGGCAGGCGTTTATGTTCCGGCCGATATTTATGCCCGCTACCTGCGGCTCAAAAACGAAGAGGTGCTGCTGATTGGCGGTTCGGACGAACACGGTGTACCCATTACGTTAAAAGCGAAAAACGAAGGTGTGACACCACAGGATGTGGTGGATAAATTTCATAAAATCATTAAAGAATCGTTTGAGAAATTCGGGATTTCGTTCGATGTGTATTCCCGCACCAGTGCGAAAGTGCATCATGATACGGCTTCGGAATTTTTCAAAAAGTTGTACGACGAAGGCAAGTTTGTTGAAAAAACCTCGGAACAATATTACGACGAAGAAAATCAGCAGTTCCTGGCCGACCGGTACATCATCGGCACCTGCCCGAAATGCAGTTATGAAAAAGCGTATGGCGACCAGTGCGAAAGCTGCGGAACATCCCTCAGCCCGACTGAATTGATTAACCCAACCTCGATGATTAGCGGCAACAAACCGGTACTGAAAGAAACCAAACACTGGTATCTGCCACTCGATCAATACGAACCATGGCTGAAAGAATGGATCCTGGAAGGTCACAAAGAATGGAAACCGAATGTGTATGGCCAGTGCAAATCGTGGATTGACAGTGGATTGCAGCCACGCGCGGTTACCCGCGACCTGAAATGGGGTGTACCGGTACCATTGGAAGATGCCGACGGAAAAGTACTGTATGTATGGTTTGATGCTCCCATCGGATACATTTCGGCCACCAAAGAACTGACCGACGACTGGGAAAAATACTGGAAAGACCCGGAAACACGGTTGCTGCATTTTATCGGGAAAGACAACATTGTGTTCCACTGCATCATTTTCCCAAGCATGCTGAAAGCTGAGGGAACCTACAATCTGCCCGACAATGTGCCGGCCAATGAATTCCTGAACCTCGAAAACGATAAAATCTCCACTTCACGCAACTGGGCGGTGTGGCTGCACGAATACTTAGAAGATTTTCCGGGAAAAGAGGATGTGCTGAAATATGTGTTGACAGCCA
>DATFJO010000679.1:0-8912 GCA_035269145.1 Tangfeifania sp.
GGAACAATCACCATCGGTCGATTGCTGCAACAAGCCGGTTACAAAACAGGGGTGGTCGGAAAATGGGGACTTGGTGCACCACACACCGAAGGCGTTCCCAACGAGCAGGGATTCGATTTTTTCTACGGATACAATTGCCAGCGACAGGCACACACCTATTTTCCGCTTCACCTCTGGAAAGATACTTTTAAAGTTGAGCTCAATAACAAGCTGGTTCCGCCAAATACAAAATTGCCCAAAGCAGCAGATATTTACAATCCGGAATCGTATGCCGATTTCTGGCTAACCGATTATTCGCCCGAGCTGATGCAAAAAGAGGTTATCAATTTCATTAATGAAAATAAGGAGCAGCCTTTTTTTATGTATTATGCCTCGCCCATTCCACATGCGCCTATTCAGGCACCGCAGCGGTGGGTGGATTATTACATTGAAAAGTTTGGCGATGAAGAACCTTACACCGGAGAACGTGGCTATTTTCCACACCGCAATCCACGTGCAGGATATGCTGCAATGGTTTCCTATTTCGATGAGCAGGTGGGCGAAATTGTGGCAACACTTAAAGAACAGGGACTTTATGAAAATACGCTAATCATATTTTCAAGCGATAACGGCCCGACTTTTAACGGCGGCACCGATTCGGAATGGTTTAAGAGTGCTGACCCGTTTTTGAGTAGCCGGGGCTGGACAAAAGGCTACCTGCATGAAGGCGGAATCCGCGTGCCGATGATTGCTCAGTGGCCGGGGGAAGTTCCCGAAGGCACAGAGTCAGCGCACATTTCAGCTTTTTACGATGTGCTGCCTACACTTTGTGATGTTGCAGGCATTGAAAAACCAGCGGATACCGATGGTATTAGTTTTCTACCGACAATGCTTCAGGACGAAGTTCAGGAAGAGCATCATTTTTTATATTGGGAGTTCCCTTCATACGGAGGTCAGCAGGCAATTCGAATGGATAAATGGAAAGGCATTCGCGAGAATATTTTCAAAGACAGCCTTCAGGTGCAACTTTTCAACCTGGAAAAAGATTTGCGCGAACAAAATGATGTTTCGGATGAACATCCTGAAATAGTCAGGCAAATTGAAGAGATATTTGAAAGACAGCACACTACACCTGAAATTGAGCGCTTCAAAATAAAACAACTGGGCGATTGAAACTGATTTTTTTTTTTGAATTTATTTTTTCAGGAACTGAATAATTTACGAACTTTAAACTAAATTTAAAAATCAACTGATATGGATGGAAAAACAAAAGCAATTGTAGCACATATTACAATTATTGGGTGGATCATTGCAATCATCGTAAACAGCAACGACAAAGACGAGTTTGCAAGTTATTACATCAGGCAAACGTTGGGACTTTATCTGGCTGCATTTATTTTGTCGTGGATTCCTTACCTCGGCTGGATTATTTCTGTCATTATTTTTGTTTTTTGGATTCTGAGTCTGGTAGGCTCCATTCAGGGAGAAAAGAAAGAAACTCCCTGGGGCGGACAATATTTCCAGGATTGGTTCCAGGCTTTGTAGAGCAGTCATTTATCGAAGTAAAATGCATCAGGAAGATCTGTATTTTGGTGCATTTTTTTGCGTTTTATAAAAGTTATGTTTTCAAACCAGTTTTGAATTTTTACTGTTTCTGAAAAATTAATCCCTATTTTTGCACTGAAATGGTTCTCGTTTGAGATTTGAGGGAATCCGGTGATCCCGATAGCCATCGGGGAAATCCGGAGCTGTACCCGCAGCTGTAATCCTTTCATGTTGATGGCAATTCAGCCACTGTTACCCACCGTAGCTTTAGCGAAGGTGGGTGTCCTGAAAAATAAGGATATAATCCTCCTTCGTTAAAACTTCGGAGGATAAAACGGGAAGGCCGCCATCAATCGGGGAAAGCCAGAAGACCTGCCGTTTCAGTTTAAAACAATATCGTAAGCTTTCGGGACAAAAAGCTGAAGGTAGTTATTACCTTTCATTTCTTCCCACAGGTTTTTGGTATTGTAAAATATTTTGTTCACCACAAAAAAATTTTACAATGAAAAAATTTTACTTAATGCTGGGCCTTTGGGCTGCCCTTTTCTCTGTATGTGCCCAAAATGTAGCAACTTTTGAAAGTGTTCAACTCGATTCTGCTTCCTGGTGGAATGGCTCCGATGGCTCCGGTGGATTCAGCAGCGGCGGTTTCCGGTTCCCCAACGATTACAACCAGGAATGGGGCAGTTGGAGTGGTTTTTCAGTTTCAAACATGAAAGACTCCACAACGGCAGGGTGGAGCAACCAGTACAGCGCAATTACTGCCGGAGGTGTAAATAACTCAGAAAATTACGCAGTTGTTTACACTTCGGGAGAACTGAAAATGGAGTTTGACAACCCGGTTTCGCTTTCGGGTTTGTATGTAACAAATTCTACCTATGCTTACCTGACGATGAAAAATGGCGATGCCTATTCCAAAAAGTTTGGAGGAGAAGATGGAACAGATCCTGATTATTTTAAATTGATTGTTTCGGGCACCGGTATTTATGGAGAAGAAACAGCAGAGATTGAATTTTTTCTGGCCGATTTTACTTCAGAAAACGATGAGGATGACTACATTCTGTCAACCTGGAAGTGGGTTGATTTGGGTAGCCTGGGAGTCGTTAAAAACATTAAGTTCAGACTTGAATCGAGCGACGTTGGCGATTGGGGAATGAATACACCCGCCTATTTTTGCATGGATAATTTTAACGGACGGTCACCTGATGCCGTTGAAATTCTGACCGAAGCGGGTATGGAGGATTTGAATCTTCAGGAAGATTCATTTTACAATGGCAGCGACGGCGCCGGAAGTTTTAAAAGCGGGGGTTTCACATTTCAAAACAGTTACAATGCCGAATGGGGAAGCTGGACGGGTTTTGCTGCTTCTTCAAAAACAGATACAACAACTGCCGGCTGGAGCAACCAGTACAGCGCAATTGCTGGCCTTGGTGCTTTGGAAACCGAAAGTTATGCAGTGGCTTATCCACTGGGTTTTTCTGAGATCGAATTCAGTGAAACTACCGTTTCCGGATTTTACATTACAAATTCCACTTATACTTATTTGTCGATGTTGGATGGCGACGACTATGCCAAAAAGTTTGGGGGGCAGGATGGAAACGACCCCGATTGGTTCAAAGTAACAATTGCCAGTATTTCTTCATCGGGCGATACTATAGAAACAGTCGATTATTATCTGGCCGATTTCCGGTTTGATGAAAATGAGAAAGATTACATCATCAATGACTGGCAGTGGGTCGATTTGTCTTCATTCGGGAAAATTTCAAAACTTCGCTTTAGCTTGTCTTCCTCCGATATGGGTGCCTGGGGAATGAATACCCCCGGATACTTTTGCATCGACCAGTTAAACCACCAGGATCTTCCGCCTGAAATCGTAAATCCGGTTGCAACAATTGGTGAGGAAACCAATCCCGAAAGGGTTTTTTATGTGGATATGGACTCTGTTTTTTCCGATCCCGATAACCCGGATTCACAAATTGAACTTGCGTTGGAATTCATTGAAAATACAAATTTGCTGACCGGTACTGTTGTTAAAGGCGGAAACCCCAACTTTCCCGAAAAAACCATGTTGTCGTTAAATGTTACTCCTGAAATGACCGGGGAGTCTGAGGTAATAATATCTGCCACATCCAATGGTAAAAAAGCATACCACAGTTTTAGCGTGGTGGTGCAATATCCGGTGGCTGCTGAATTTATGGCGCAGGAGAAATTAAATGTTTATCCAAATCCTTTTAAAAATCATTTAAATATTGATTTACCTCATTCTGCAAAAAGTATAATGCTGACAAACCAGTCGGGCCAGGTAATTTTGAAACAACGGTTGCACAACGAAAGCAACATTAAATTAACGGCATTGGACAGCTATCAGGCAGGAGTTTATATTTTGATAATTAAGACTGCCGGTGACAATATAAGCCGGAAAATTTTAAAATTCTAACAGAAGTAAAACAGCAGCATTGTTTTTTTGTTATCCTTTTCATAAAAGGACACAAAAGTATTTTGTTGGATGCAGGAAAAACAGTTTATTTGTAGCATTGTCAAATAATTAAAGACAATCAGTGCAAATTTAATTTAAAAGAAATTTCTCAAGAAAAATAACAATAAACAGAAAGAATTATGGCGGAGATAGCAAAAAATTCAATGGTTACGTTGACCTACGATTTGAGGATTGACGACGAAAAAGGAGAGGTAATAGAACAGGCAACTTCCGAAAAACCATTGCAGTTTTTATATGGCGCAGGGGTGATGTTGCCCAAATTCGAGTCGCACCTGGCCGGCCTTAAAGAAGGCGAACCTTTTACCATCAAATTAACAAAAGATGATGCTTATGGCGATATAAACAAAGATGCCATTGTGGAATTGCCAAAGCATGTTTTTCTTGTTGATGAAAAATTCGACGATGAACTGATTAAAGTTGGAAACGCTGTACCCATGATGAGCAGCAATGGCCAGCGATTGAACGGCATCGTACTTGAAGTAAATGATGATAATGTAAAAATGGATTTCAATCATCCGCTGGCAGGTGAAGATTTGCACTTTGCCGGAAAAGTGATGGAGGTACGCGAAGCTACCGAGGAAGAAGTTGCTCAAATACTTTCAGGCGGTGGTTGCGGTTGTGGTTCCGAAGGTTGCGAAGACGATTCATGTGACTCGGATCACAGCGGTGGTTGCGGCTGCGGTTGCTGATAACATTTTTTATTATTGTACTTTTTATTTACTTTAACCCCGTTTTCTTGAACATTTGCAAGAAAACGGGGTTTTTTTAGAGGTAATGAATACATTTGGAAACATATTTAGATTAACTTCTTTTGGCGAGTCGCATGGCCGCGGAATAGGAGGGATTATTGATGGCTGTCCGGCCGGAGTAGAACTCGATTTTGATCTGATTCAAAAAGATTTATCGAGAAGAAAACCCGGACAGTCAAAAATTACCACCCAACGAAAAGAAGCAGACGAAGTTGATTTTTTATCCGGAATTTTTGACGGCAAAACTCAGGGGACTCCCATTGCATTTGCTATCTGGAACAAGGATCAGCATTCAAAAGATTACAACGATTTGAAGGATGTTTACCGCCCTTCGCATGCCGACTACACTTATCAGAAAAAATACGGAACACGCGACTACCGGGGAGGTGGAAGATCATCCGCACGTGAAACAATTGCACGGGTAGTTGCCGGTGGAATTGCAAAACAAATTCTGGCAAATGAAGGAATTTCCGTGCAGGCTTTTGTCTCGCAGGTAGGAGAAATTAAGTTAGAGAAGTTTTACACAGAGTTTGATCTTTCCAAAACCGAAGAAAATATTGTGCGGTGTCCTGATCCGGAAACTGCTGAAAGAATGATTGCCCGGATTGAAGATGCCGGCAAAAATCACGATACCGTTGGGGGAACCATCACCTGCGTTGCCAAAGGTGTGCCCGCCGGGTGGGGCGAACCCGTTTTTAACAAGCTGCATGCCGATCTCGGTTTTGCCATGCTCGGAATCAATGCCGTTAAAGGATTTGAATATGGCTCAGGGTTCGCCGGTACAAAACTGAGCGGTTCGGAACACAACGATGTTTTTTACAAAACTGAAAGCGGAGTGCGTACCAAAACAAACAACTCTGGAGGAATTCAGGGAGGGATTTCCAACGGCGAAGATATTTATTTTAATGTGGCGTTTAAGCCCATTGCAACGCTGTTAAAAGAACAACATACTGTTGATAAACAAAACAACGAGATAACTATTCATCCGAAAGGCCGGCACGATCCGTGCGTTTTACCGCGTGCGGTTCCCATCGTCGAAGCGATGGCAGCGCTGGTGCTGGCCGATCATTATTTATTAAGTAAACTTAATTCAATTTAATATGCCCAGAAGAAAAAGAAACAGAAGGATTCAGGTGCCCCCGGTAATTAAAGGAATGTCGGTTTTTGGCGTACGGGGCCGCAAATCGAATGAAGTAATTTTGCGCATCGAGGAATATGAAGCCATCCGGCTGCTCGATTATCAAAATCTGACGCAGGAACAGGCTGCTGTTCATATGGATGTTTCCAGGCCAACGTTAACGCGGATTTACGAAGAAGCCCGAAATAAAGTGGCAACTGCTTTTGTGGAAGGAAGAGACCTTCTTTTCAGAGGAGGCGACATTTATTTCGATAAAAACTGGTTTAAATGCAATAAATGCCAGGCAAGTTTTAATCAGCACGACGATACAAAACCGAAATGTCCTGTTTGTAGCTCTGCTGATGTTATGTCGCTCAACGATTATTATACACAATCATAATAATAAAAAAATGCCACCGGGTCAATACCCGGTGGCATCCAATCAAGTTGTGATAAAACCAGAGCCTTTATACAAAAGGATATACAAGTTACAAAATCTTTGTCTTTTTTCAATGCCTTATCTAATTAATTTTCAGTGTGAAACCCCAATCCCCCGACGACACTGACCTGCATACTTTTTTTGGTTTTCAGAACCGGAATTTTTCCTGTAACAGCTTAACATATTTTCTCATTTCTACCCTTAAAAATACCCCGTTAATTATATCTTTGCATCTCAAAAATTTACATTGAAACAGAATTAAGTTCATTTTAGATTATGAAGATTAGGAAATTGCTGCGGATTTTACACCGTGATTTTGGATATTTCATCGTGGGAATGACCATTGTGTATGCTTTGTCGGGAATATATTTAAACCACCGGCACGATTTTAACCCCGATTATAAAATATTTTTCACTGAATTTCAGACTGATATTACGCCACAAACTGAGATTGACGAATATGCAGTTCAACGGGCCCTTGAAAAACAGGAAAGGGATGTGGTGTATAAAAAGCATTACATCAACGGCGAGGGCCGGATTAAAGTTTTTATTGAGAACGGCGAAGCGGTAATCGACCCTGAAACCGGAGAAGCTTCCATGAGTTATTTGCAGCGGCGCCCCATCATTTTTGAAATGAACAAGCTGCACAAAGCTTCACTTGGTTCACTCTGGAAGTGGGTGAGTGATGTGATGGCTGTCATTCTCATTTTCGTGGCAGTTTCGGGGTTGTTCATTCTCAAAGGAAAACGCGGTTTGAAACGTTGGGGCTGGTGGTTTACAATTGGCGGCATAATTGTTCCAATATTATTTGCTTTATTGTATATTTGAGAAAATCTTAAAAACCTGAAAAATGAACAAATTCGTATTGATAAGTTTAATGAGTATTTTGTTTTTTGGATGCAATAACGCGTCCAAACAAAATGAAAATCAAGCTGCAGAAAAATCTGCAGTAGTATATTCAGTGGATGATTTGTATGCCAATGCTGCGGAACTCGAAGGAAAAGAAGTGGTTGTAAAAGGCACTGTAATGCATGTTTGCAAACAGGGCGGAGGCCGTTGTTTTCTGATGGGAAGTACCGAAGATATGAACATCAGGGTGGAGGCAGGTGAAAAAATTGGCGCTTTCAGCCAGGAACAAATGGGCAGCGACCTCACCATTACCGGTGTTTTTAAAGAAGTAAGAACCGAAGCCGATGCACACAATCCTGCCGGTGAACATGGCGAAGAAGAAGCGCACGAAGAAGATGCTGAAACAGAAGAAGCCCATAGAATAATTGCCGAAGCGCAGGAAGCAACTGACGTGGTTTATTTTATTGAAGGATTAAAAATCCAAAAAGAAGAAATCTGAAAAATTACGCAAAAAGATATTTCAGGGAGGGCACTACTGTCCTCCTTTTTTGTTGTTTTCACCTTCAGGAATAAATTCCAGCGAAACCGAATTGACACAGTGCCTTGTATTTTTCGGAGTATAATTTTCTCCCAAAAATACATGACCCAGATGGGCACCACAATTGCTGCAGGTTATTTCGGTGCGCCGGCCATCGGCATCTAAAGATTTTGTAACGGCACCTTCAATCTCATCATCAAAACTCGGCCAGCCGCATTGCGCATCAAACTTGTCGGATGATTTGTAAAGTGGCGCGCCGCAACGCCTGCAAACGTAAGTGCCTTTTTCTGTGTGTTGGTAGAATTCCCCGGTGAAAGGTCGTTCCGTTCCCTTATTTTCGATCACGTATTTTTCAAATTCGTTAAGTGCTCTGTAATTTGTTTTTTTATTCCGAAATTCTGCCATTTCTTTTCCTTTTATCAGGTTATCTTTTCTGAAAGACAAATAAATCGTGTTTATGGTTCATTTTGAGATTTTTAAATTTTATTTATACTGATTATTATTTGAAAGGAAAATTATTAAACTGCTTTTTATATCTTTAAAACTGATTTTTGATGAATTTTTATAAATGCAGGTATGATGAACTTACAATATATAGTTGATAAAAAAGGAAAAAAGAATGCTGTGCAACTTCCTATAAATGAATGGGAAGAAATCCAAAAGGAACTTGATGAACTTGATCGTTTAAGAAATAAGAAAAATTTTTTGGTGGAATTAGCCGAAGCCGTTGAGGAGGTAAAGCAAATTAAAGCAGGAAAAAAACAAGCACGAAACGCTGAAGATTTCCTTGATGAGCTATAGTATTAAAACTATATCAGTTTTTGAACGACAGGCAAAGCGGTTAATCAAAAAATTTCCTTCCCTTAAGCAGGAAATAAGAAAGTTAGTAGATGAATTAAAAACTGAACCAAAAAAAGGGAGAGCTATAGGAAATGATTGTTATAAAATCCGTTTGGCTATTTCAAGCAAAGGAAAAGGAAAATCAGGAGGAGCCCGGCTAATTACTCATATTTTATTTAAAAACAAAACGGTTTTTTTGTTATCCATTTATGACAAATCCGAAATAGAAAATCTGTCAGATAATGAAATCAAAGAACTTATCAAGTTAATTCCCTGAAAATTATTCACGAATGTTTAATTGAAACACAAGCCATCAGATGTTATAACTCCTCTATTCCAATCCCCGGTTTGTCAATCAA
>DATFJO010000680.1:0-3770 GCA_035269145.1 Tangfeifania sp.
CTTTTTCATCCACCAAAAAATTTATTTTTGTGAATTATTTGTAGGTATAATTTCCAAAAATTTATCTCTTTATTCATAAAAATAAATTCATAAACCGATTACAATGAAAAATCTTTGTCTGACAATTATTTCAGTTTTATACGTCACAATCAGTTTCTCACAGAATAACAGTCCGCGTAATGTTATCTTGCTGGAAGATAACTGGCTATTTATCAACGAAGAGGTTGAAGGAGCTGAAAAACCCGGCCTCAACACCACAACCTGGGAAACCGTTTCAGTACCCCACGACTGGGCGATAAAGGGGCCTTTCGATAAAGAAATCGATGTACAAAAAGTGCGTGTACAACAAGATATGGACGAGGAGGCCCGCCTGCGAACCGGCAGGACCGGTGCACTTCCGCACATCGGTATTGGCTGGTACCGGAAAACATTTAAAGTTCCTGAATTTGAAGAAGGCAAAAAAGTGCTGCTCACTTTCGACGGCGCCATGAGCGACGCCCATGTTTGGGTAAACGGCGAAAAAGTGGGAAATCACCCATACGGTTATGCCTATTTCTATTTTGATATTACCAGCTATCTAAAAGAAAATGAAGAAAATTTGCTGGCTGTGAGGTTAGAAAACCTGCCTTCCTCATCGCGCTGGTACCCGGGTGCCGGAATTTACCGCAAAGTGCAGTTAATTGTTAAAGATGAGGTCAACTTCAATCACTGGGGAACATTTATTACCACTCCTTTTGTTTCGAATGAAAAAGCGCAGGTAAACATTAAAACAGAAATTAACGGTGAAAATGTAAAACTGGTAACCGAAATTAAAGATGAAGACGGGAAAATCGTTGCCACAAATTCATCAGAAAAAATGTTCGGAAACAAAATGGAGCAAAACATTGGTGTTCTCAATCCAAAAATCTGGGACCTTGATGAACCCAATCTCTATTTTGCAACAATGAAGTTGTACCAGGACAATGAATTAAAAGATGAACAAACCATTCGTTTTGGCATCCGGACTGTTGAGTATGAACGCGGGAAAGGACTGGTGTTGAACAGCAAAGTCACCAAATTTAAAGGCGTTTGTCTTCATCACGATTTAGGTCCGTTAGGTGCTGCCGTAAACAGGGCTGCGCTAAAAAGGCAACTTACCATTTTAAAAGATATGGGAATTAACTCCATTCGCTCGGCACACAACATGCCCTCCATCGAACAGGTGGAACTTTGCGACGAAATGGGCATTCTGATGCTGGCCGAAAGTTTTGACGAGTGGGCAAAACCAAAAGTGGAAAACGGCTACAACCGCTGGTTTGATGAGTGGGCCGAAAAAGATGTGGTGAACCTGGTTCGCGCTACCCGGAATCATCCTTCGATAATTATGTGGAGCGCCGGAAACGAAGTACCCGACCAATGGGGCAACGAAGGCGTGAAACGTGCCAAATGGCTTCAGGATATTTTTCACCGCGAAGACCCCACCCGCCCTGTAACTGTTGGAATGGACCAGGTAGCAAATACCATGAAAAACGGTTTTGGGGCTATTTTCGATATTCCCGGACTGAACTATCGCCTGCATTTGTACGATGAAGCATACGATGTATTTCCACAAGGATTCATTTTGGGTTCTGAAACAGCATCAACAGTAAGTTCACGTGGAGTATATAAATTTCCTGTGAAAGAATACAAACACAAAACGTATGATGATTTCCAAAGCTCTTCATACGACCTGGAAGCCTGCCGCTGGTCGAATGTGCCGGATGAAGATTTTGTGTGGCAGGACGATTACGACTGGGTAATTGGCGAATTTGTGTGGACAGGCTTCGATTACCTGGGCGAACCCACACCTTACAACGAAGCCTGGCCTTCGCGGAGTTCCTATTTTGGCATTTGCGATTTGGCCGGACTTCCAAAAGACCGGTTTTATCTATACCGCAGCCGCTGGAATACCGAAGATGAAACGCTACATATTCTGCCGCACTGGAACCTGCCTGACCGGCAGGCAGGCTGGGAAGGCCGCGAGGGCGAAACCACACCGGTTTTTGTGTACACCAATTACAACAGCGCTGAACTGTTTGTGAACGGCAAAAGCCAGGGCATTCAAACCAAAACAAAGGATAAAACACTGCAACATCGCTACCGGCTGATGTGGATGGATGTGAAATACGAACCCGGAACTGTAAAAGTGGTGGCTTTTGACGATGACGGAAATCCGGTGGCTGAAAAAGAAGTGCACACCGCCGGGAAACCGCATCACCTGAAACTGGAAGCCGACCGAAAAGTAATTGCTGCCGACGGAAAAGACCTTAGCTACGTAACCGTTTCGGTAGTTGATAAAGATGGAAACATTTGCCCGACTGCTGACAACCAGCTAAACTTCAATGTTTCCGGTGCCGGAAAATTTAAAGTAGTTTGCAATGGCGATGCCACTTCCTTGGAAATGTTCCACAATCCTACGATGAAAGCCTTCAGTGGAAAACTCGTGGTAACAGTCCAGTCATTCGAAAAAGAAGGAGAAATTGAATTAAAAGTAAACGGGAAAGGATTGAAATCTGAAACAATCGCCATTCAAAGCAAGAAACTTTAAAATTCATCAACGCAGAAAAGTTGTAACATTATCTGAAATATGTATTTTTAAGGTTTCTATCGTCATTGATCTGAAACAACATAAAAAAATTCGTCTCATGAAAAAATCAATCATCCTATTTGCAACTGTTATTGCACTGATTTTCACATCATGTCAGAATCAAGCCAAAGAAAACATTACTACCGGAAAACCCAACATCGTTTACATTTTAGCCGACGATTTGGGCTACGGCGATTTAAGCTGCTACGGACAAACTCATTTCGAAACACCTAACATCGACAACCTGGCCGAAAACGGAATGAAGTTTACCCAGCATTATTCAGGCTCCACGGTATGTGCTCCATCACGTTCCTCACTGATGACAGGAAAGCATACCGGCCACACATTCATTCGCGGAAACAAAGAGTGGAAACCCGAAGGACAATATCCGCTGGAAGCCGAAGCGGTAACAATGGCCGAAGCATTGCAGGATGCCGGATACGTAACCGGAGCTTTCGGAAAATGGGGACTTGGATATCCCGGCTCCGAGGGTGATCCCAACAACCAGGGATTCGATGAATTTTACGGCTACAATTGCCAGCGTATCGGGCATCATTACTACCCGTATCACATGTGGCACAACCAGGAAAAAGTAATGCTGGAAGGAAATACAGGCACTCAAACCGGGGTATACGGACCGGAAATTATTCATGAACACGCCATAAAATTTCTGGAAAACAATAAAGATGAGCCTTTCTTCATGTTTTATCCATCTATCATCCCGCATGCCGAATTGTTTGCTCCTGAAGAATACATGGAAAAATACCGGGGGAAATTTCTGCCCGAAAAAGAGTACGAAGGAGTTGATGAAGGAGAAAATTTCAGGCAGGGACCTTATGGTTCGCAGCCTGAATCGCATGCAGCTTTTGTAGCGATGATTGATTACCTCGACATGCAGGTGGGCGAAATTGTTGACAAACTGAAAGAACTCGGTGTTTATGAAAATACCCTCATCATTTTCACTTCGGATAACGGACCTCACATGGAAGGCGGCGCCGATCCGGATTATTTTGACAGCAACGGTCCGCTGAAAGGTTACAAACGCGATTTATACGAAGGTGGAATCCGTGTACCGATGATTGCTGTTTGGAACGGGAAAATTGTAGCCGGAAGTAAAACCGACCACATCTCTGCATTTTGGGATGTATTTCCAACAGTTGCTGAA
>DATFJO010000681.1:0-2539 GCA_035269145.1 Tangfeifania sp.
CCGAAATCTGGATGCCGGTTCACTCGATTAATCTGATAGGCTACATGTCGTGGGATTTGGCATCAGGCTGGGGAACAGAACTTCTTTTGAACCAGGTTAAAAATGAAGCCGGAGAAGATTATATTTCCGACCTCATTCCCGATATGCAAAATCACCCGGTAGCTGTTTATCCTGCTTACGAAACTATAGAAATCAACCCCGGAAATCTTATTCTGTCGGCTGAGAATAATTTGAAAAAACTGGGCGTACAGGTTTTTCAGGGAAGCAATAACTGGGCTGTTTCAGGAAAGAAAAGCAAATCGGGAAAACCTTTGCTTGCCAATGATATGCATCTCGGACTTTTCGCTCCCGGAATCTGGTACCAGATGCACCAGCAGGCCGAAGGTAGTTTAGATGTAACCGGTTTAGTTTTGCCGGGGCAGCCGTTTGTAATTTGCGGGCACAACGATTCCATTGCCTGGGGAATGACAAATGTTGCAGTGGACGACCTTGATTTTTATGCAGAAACACTGAACGAAGATTCCACAAAATACCTGCTCGATGGCGAATGGAAAAACCTTCGTCTTCAGCCGGAAATTATTCAAACCAAAGAGGGTGATGAATTTACTGAAACATTAAAGTTTACACATCGTGGCCCTATTGTTAAACGGTTTAAGGAAAAGGCAGAAAAAGCAATTTCAATCCGTTGGCTGGGCAATGAAATGAGCAACGAAATACGAACCGTTTACCTGCTGAACCGTGCAAACAACTGGGCCGATTTCCGCAATGCCACAACTACTTTTACCTCCATTAGCCAGAACATTGTTTATGCCGATGTGAAAGGCAACATCGGGTTGCAGTGTGCAGCCGGAATTCCCATTCGCGAAGGCAGTGGCATTGACATTTACCCGGGCGATACCAGTTTGTACGACTGGAAAGGGCTGGTTCCGTTCGAAGAGCTGCCTTATGAATTCAATCCTGACAGAGGATATGTTTCGTCGGCCAACAATAAAACCGTTTCCGAAGATTATCCCTACTACATCAGCCATTGGTATTCTACACCCAGCCGGATTGAGCGAATCAGAGAGATGCTGGAAAACACTGAAAAACATGAAATTGATGATTTCAAAGCGATTCAAAACGATTATAAATCTAAAAATGCCAGGCAGTTGACACCAGTTTTTCTGGCAGAACTGAATTCAACTTCGGAATGGGGCGAGATTGAAAAAGCAGCCCTTGAAAAACTGGAGAACTGGGATTATGAACTGGGCCGTCAGAGTCAGGCTGCTTCAGTTTTTGAAATTCTTTACCGGAAAATTGCCGAAAATCTGGTAAAAGATGAGTTGCCGCCTGAAGTATTTAAGTCGTTAAAAGGACAGCGGATACTGCTCGAAAATCTGATTTTAAACGTACTTCCTGAAAAGAATTCTGTGTGGATAGATGATATCAATTCCCCGGAAAAAGAAACATTCAGAGATATTGTTATTCGTGCATTTCGTGAAACAGTGCAGGAACTGATTGAAAAAATGGGACCGGATGCCGGGCAGTGGGAATGGGGTAAAATTCATACTTTCACACTTAGTCATCCGCTGGGTGTTGTAAGCGTTCTCGATAAAGCTTTGAACCTGAATCGCGGGCCATTTGAAATGCCCGGAAGTTTTCACACGGTTTGTCCGTATTCCTATTCATACAACAATTTGTACGAAGTAAATCACGGGGCTTCCCACCGCCATATTTTCGATCTTTCAAACTGGGATGCTTCACAAACCGTTATCCCAACCGGAACCAGCGGAATACCAGCCAGCGACTTCTACCTCGATCAAACCCGGCTTTATCTTCAGAACAGGTATCATTCTGATTTTTTCAGCGCAGGAAAAATAAAAAATGCTGCCCGGTTCAGTATGAAGCTTATTCCTGAAAATAATCAGCCTGAATAGAATGATTTGATTTTTTGCAGGAAGAGTTTTTCGGCGGAGTCCTGTAAATAATTTTTAAAAACGAACGCAAGTTTTTTTCGCATCATGTGTCTTATTCGTAAATTTCAGTATTAAATGATTGGATGAGCGAGGCCGAAATCATACAAAAATTACAGGAAAGAGACGAACAGGCATTCAGGCAACTAATTGAAAATCACAGGCAATTGGTTGTGAATACCTGCTTTGGATTGGTTCACAACCCCGAAGATGCCGAAGATATTGCACAGGATGTTTTTATTGAGGTGTTCCGGTCGGTTCATAAATTCAGGGCCGATTCCAAAATTTCAACCTGGCTCTACAGGATTGCCGTCAACCGTTCGCTGAATTTTATTCGTGACAATAAACAGAGGAAATGGGCACAATCGGTTGAAAATGTTTTTACACTGAAAAAAGGAAAGTTAAGCAGTATGTCATCCGGGGAAACAGTATCTCCCGATACTGAAATGGAGGACAGCGAGCGGGCAAAACTGTTGCACAAAACCATTGACACGTTGCCGCAAAACCAGCGGGTAGCTTTTACCTTGAATAAATACGAAGATTTATCATACAAAGAAATTGCTGCAGTTATGGAAACCTCGGTTTCT
>DATFJO010000682.1:0-2660 GCA_035269145.1 Tangfeifania sp.
CAAAGCAGCCAAACAAGGACCTGACCACAAGCGGGTACCAAATGATGTCGCTGAAAATCCGGTAATTATTGGGCATGAGTTTGCGGGTGAAATTATGGAAGTGGGCGCCAAATGGCAGCATAAATTCAAGGCCGGACAAAAATATTCCATCCAGCCGGCTATATATTATGAAGATGCACCGCTCGGTGTTTTGAGTGCGCCGGGTTACACTTATCCGCACATTGGAGGCGATGCAACTTATGTAATTATTCCGAAGGACGTGCTGGAACAGGACTGCCTGCTGGCTTATGACGGACCGGGATTTTACCCGGCTTCGCTGGCTGAGCCGCTGAGTTGTGTAATCGGCGCCATGCACGCCAACTATCACACCACTCCCGGTTCTTACGTTCATCAGATGGAGATTGTGGACGGCGGTAAAATGGCCATTTTGGCCGGCGTTGGCCCGATGGGACTCGCAGCAATTAATTATGTTGTCAATCGCGAAGACAGAAAACCGTCGTTGCTGGTAGTGACTGACATTTCACAAGACCGGCTCAATCGCGCTGCTGAAATTTTTCCACCTGAATGGGCCAAAGAAAAAGGAATCGAACTGATTTACCTGAACACCGGCAAGGTGGACAACCCGGTAGAGAAACTGAAAGAAATTTCAGATGGCGGATACGACGATGTATTTGTTTTCGCTCCGGTTGCACCGGTTGTGGAACAGGCCGATGCAATACTTGCACACGATGGATGTCTCAACTTTTTTGCAGGGCCTTCCGACCCGGACTTTTCTGCCAGATTAAATTTTTACAATGTGCATTATGCGTACACGCACATTGTTGGCACTTCAGGTGGCAATAACGACGACATGGTGGAAGCCCTCGAATATATGGGCAAAGGGCTCGACCCGGCGGGATTGATTACACACGTAGGAGGTTTAAATGCCGTGGCTGAAACTACGTTGGATCTTCCAAATATTCCGGGCGGAAAAAAACTAATTTACACGCACAAAAATCTTCCACTGGTTGCCATTTCCGATTTTGAAGAAAAAGGCAAAACCGACCCGTTTTATGCCGATCTTGCAAAACTGGTATCCAAAACAAAATGGTTGTGGAATGTGGAGGCAGAGGCATATTTACTTGAAAACGCACCGGAGATTTAATAAATAACTTTTGGGGAATTTTTGTTCTTTCGCGTTTTCAAGCTAAATTGTGAAAGAAAAGCCATTATGACCAACTCCGAAATCATATTGTACTCAACCCCGCAAGGAGATATTAAAATTGAAGTTTTCCTTCAGGACGAAACTGTATGGCTTACCCAGCGGGCAATGGGAGAATTGTTTGGGGTGGAAACAAACACCATTAATTATCATCTTAAAGAGATTTTCAAAAGCAAAGAATTGGAAGAACAATCAGTTATTCGAAAAATTCGAATAACTGCCACTGACGGCAAGAAATACCTTACGAACTTCTATAATCTCGATGCAATTATTTCAGTTGGGTATCGAGTTAATTCGCATCAGGCAACACAATTCAGAATTTGGGCCACCAAAACCTTGAAAGAGTTTATTATTAAAGGTTTTGTTCTCGACGATGGAAACTTTCTTAGTATTTCAAAACCAAAAAAATGAATTATGAACAACCTTTCACCCGAATTAAATATCGCACTGAAAGCTGCACGTGCAGGAGCTGAAATTGTGAAGGAACAATTTGGAAAGATTCAAAAGACACGGATAAAACACGAATCGGAAACAGTGGTGACCGACACCGATCTGGCAGCAGAAAAAGCAATTCTGAAAGTGTTGCGCGAGAATTCGGATTACGGAATCATCAGCGAAGAAAGCGGACAAACCGGCCTGACCAATGGCCCGCAATGGGTGGTCGATCCGCTGGACGGCACTTCCAATTTTGCACGGGCATTTCCGCTTTTTGCGGTATCAGTTGGATTGATGCACGGTTCGCAGTCGGTATTGGGTGCAATTATCGACCCGGTTTTGCACAATGAGTATTATGCTGAAAAAGGAGCGGGCGCATTTTGCAACGGTGAAAAACTTGAAATGCCGGCTTACCGAAACGACCAGGGAATTAACATTTTTCTGAATCACGGTTCAGGCAACAGCGATAAACTGAAGTGTGCAAAAGTGAACGAAAGACTGTGCTCCGAATACAGGCTCCGAAAACTGGGTACAACTGCACTGGAACTTTGTTATCTTGCCAATGGATCATTCGATGGATTTATCTGTTCGGGCGATGAACTGTGGGATTACGCAGCCGGCATTGTTATTGCCACCGAAGCGGGCTGTGTATTTACCGACTGGCAGGGAAATCCGTGGGAAAGGGGAGAAGAACACCTGCTTTTTGCAAGGCCGGAGGTGCATGGAGAATTAGTGAAAATCCTGAAGGGAATATAGAAAATTTGTCAATTTTCTATTCTTCTTTAAAATACATCGGTGAAATCGTCTGCCAGTCCGATTCATTGAAATTTTCGAGGCAGGAACCAATTACCTCACGAATTCGTTCTTCGTGGGTGGCGGTAACATTCACCGCCGGTTTTTCAACATACGAGTCGGCCTGGTATAATTTTCCCAAACTGCCATCTTTCTCTCGTAAAAATTCCATTCGTATTTCTGCCATTCCTTTTATGGGCAAGCTACTGCTTTCCGAGATGTTAAGTTTAAT
>DATFJO010000683.1:0-2776 GCA_035269145.1 Tangfeifania sp.
GCACGCCGTTTGTAAAAACGCCGGCTGCCTCGCCGTCGTGCAGCCAGCCGGTTTCTTTGTAAAAGTCAATGTTCGACTGCAAATACTGGCTGAAATATTCAGGATAAGTCATGGCCCACAATTGACTGAGGTTCCAGAAACCACCCCACATTCCGTCGGTGTTGATGTGGTTGTAACGTGGCTTTCCGTTTTCATCCAGCGGAATTTGCCCGATGCCGTCGCCATTTAATTTGTACTGACCGTTTACGTCGCTGGCAATGCCGCGGCCAAGCAGCGCATGGTATAATCCGGTGTAGAATTTTGTTTTGTTGTCCAGGTTTTCGTCTTCCACCTGAATGCGGCTGAGCATTTCATTCCACTTTTCAGAGGCCGTGCTTTTTACCTCGTCAAATGTAACTCCGGTGGCTTCGGTTCCCAGGTTCAGCCGTGCATTTTCGATGCTGGTATAGGAAAGTCCCACCTGCATTTCAACTACTTCATTTTCGCTGGTTGGAAATGTAACGTAAATACCGTTTCTCACACCTTTTGTTGAAGAAATACCTGGTTCTGTTTCCGAATCGATAAAAGTGCCAACCTCTTCAGGTGTTTTATTTAGTTGTGCTATGAAATACATTTTTACATGATTTCCGGGGTCGCAGAATTTGGCATATTCCGGATAAGTTTCCACGTATCCTTCAATTTCATTTTCATTTATCAGTTGTGCAAAAGCCTCAATCACATCGCTGCTTTCGCCCTGCTTGTGGCCGATGTCAAAAATCAGACGCGATTCTTCTGATTCAGGAAAAGTGTACCGATGAAAACCAACCCGATCGGTGGCAGTAAGTTCGGCTTTTATATTGTAGTCTTTCAGAAGCACAGAGTAATAACCCGGTTCTGAATGTTCATCTTTTTTGTCGAAACGAGAGCGGTAACCTTCATCCGGGTTTTCGAGCGTTCCGGGAACGGTTTTTAGTTTGCCAATGGTTGGCATTACTACCACCCCGCCAATCTGGAATTCATGAAAATGGCCGAATCCTTCTATTGAAGAATGGCGGTTATCGTAACCACCCGGAAGCCAGCTCCCGAAACTTTCATAAGCGTTTGTGTGCGGGGCCAGTTTGGCCATTCCGAAAGGCAGTGCGGCCGGTGTATAAAAAAACCATCGCCCGTGCACTGAACCTATTTGCGGATCGACGTACTGTACGGCATTGAATTCATTTTTGATTTCCTGTTGCTGACAAGCAGCAAAAAAGGTCAACAAACTAAAAAAGATTATTATTTTTTTCATCTTATTATTATTTTTTACAAAGTATAACAAAGATGAGATATTCTGAGCAAATACGGAAAGAAAATTTCCAGATTCAGTTTTGCAATGAATTTTTTACCAGAAAATGAATTGGTGTTTTTATCCCGGATTATTCACAAATAATCCCTATCTCCGATAGCGACTAAGATTCAGTAAAACTTTTTTCCAAAAGTTCAACTTCATCTAAGTCGGGATTAACCTGAACTTTATTCATATTTTTAAATTTTATGAATAGTTCAGGTTATCTGAATATTTTTTGAAGTCGTCGTGTGTTGTTTCGAATTAACTTGTTAACGGTAGTATCTGAGTATATTATGCCAATGCTTATTTGTGCAATCATTGCCAGGCTGTTTGTTTTTTTCAGTGATGCTTCTTCTCCTTGCTGAATGTAGGCATAGTTGGGAACACCATTTACAATATCGGAATAGATGAATGAGGAGTTTACATCGGCATAAAAACTGATTTTATTTGAAAATTCAATGATGGTTCCCAATCCAATCCCACCATTGAAAGCTGCTTTTTTTGGGTATTCGCTGTTTCGGGTTCCGCGCGAATAGAGCACTCCAACTCCATATTCAACACGGTATTCAGGCTTTAAAAAAGTAAAGTCGGTACCAACAAAAGATACTCCGGCTGATGTTTTTAAAAACAAGCTCGTTTCATCATCGGCTGGCAAAAGATAGAAACGTGAAGTTGCCAGAACACTCAGAATTTTGGTGGAATAAATCAGCGATTCATTGGGGTATCTGTAGGTGTCGGACAAAGGATTGAATCGGGTTAGAAAAAAATTGTAAAGCGGAGCGGTCTCGGTCTTACCTGCAAGTTCGTTGTATTTAAACTCGAGTCCCATTTCAAGTTTATCTCTGATTGGCATTAAAAATTCGGCTTCTGCCCCTGCTTTTATTTCCGGTTTGAATTTTTCGCTGTCAGCATAAATAATATCGTTAAAACGGGTATTAATTTCCGTGCTCCCAATTTCAGTCAAAAATAAACTGCCGTTTGCTGAAATCCGGTACCGGAAATTCTGGCCCGCCGCGTGCTCAAAGAACACCAGAATAAACAAAAAACTCAGGAGTGTATATTTCATAAAACAACGATTTGCAAACTGCAATATAATTCTTTCTTCTGCCAAAAACCAAAAAAGATACAAAAAACTATTCTATTTTCGTTGTTTAACTTCTTTGGCATCAACAACTTTGAATAATTTGTCTGACCTGCGGAGTTTGGTATCGATTGGCACCGAAATTCGCTGGCCTTTCAATCCTTCTTCCACAGGTTCCATATCGAACCTAATTTCTTTCACTTTGGTTTGAACAACACCGGTAGTTGGTCCGGTGATAATAATTTCGTCGCCTCGTTTTAAATTATTGGTTTCCAGCTTGAACTCAGCTACCTGAATATTTGTAAAATAATTGGTGCATTTTCCGAGGTACAGTTTTCGTTGGGTGGCCTGCGATCCGTAATTGGCGCTCCATTCGCCCAGCCGTTGAC
>DATFJO010000684.1:0-3761 GCA_035269145.1 Tangfeifania sp.
GAATCGGAGCGCTGATTACGAAAAATGAAGAAGTAAAACGAAATGTTTTGAAGTTTTGCCAGGCCCGTTTGAGCCCGCCGCTCATCGGGCAGATTGCTGCCGAAGCTTCGCTCGATGCCGACCCGGAGTACATGCTCAACAATTACAATGAATATGTAAACCGCCGGAAGTTTTTAATCGACGGCCTCAATCGTATCGATGGGGTATATTCACCTATTCCGATGGGAGCTTTTTACACCGTGGCCCGCTTGCCGGTCGATAATTCCGAGAAATTTTGTGCATGGCTGCTTTCCGATTTTGAATACGAAAACGAAACCATATATCTGGCCCCGGCCTCCGGTTTTTATACGGTGCCTGACAAAGGGCAGGATGAAGTGCGAATTGCTTATGTTCTCAACAAACAGGATTTGGCAAAAAGTCTGAAGATTTTGGAAGAAGCGTTGAAGGTTTATCCGGGAAGCAAGGTGAAGAAGGCTACTGTTATAAAAGATGAATTGAACTCATAATAAGTGTGTTTCCTTAGCTGGTTTTTGTTTTTTTAGCAGAAATATCAGTTGTGATTTAATATCTTTGCTGAAAATCAAGTACAATGAAGTTAAATAATTTCTCATTTACAGCAGTTTTTGTTGAAGAACCCAAAGGAGGATATTCTGCGTATGTAGAGGAAATTCCCGGCGCAAATTCTCAGGGAGAAACGTTAGAAAAGGCAAAAGAGAATTTGAAAGATGCTCTCCAAATGGTTCTAGAAACAAACAAAATTCTTTCCCAAAAAAGTGTTGCTGCAGGTTTCAAAAGCCACAGGGAAACAATTGATTTCTCGGAATGAAACGGAGAAAGCTAATAAAACATCTTACAAACAAAGGATGTTACTTACTTAGAGAAGGAAAAAAGCACAGTCTTTTCTATAATCCTGCAAACGGAAAAATTTCAACAATTCCAAGACACCCTGAAATTAAGCAATTCACTGCTGAAAAGATATGTAAAGATTTGGAAGTAGGTCTTCCGTTAGGTACATAAAAAGGACCGTCCTTCTGAAAAAGAACGGTCCTTTTATTTTTCCTCCCTTTTGGGGAGATAAGAGGGGCTTTCCCTTATTTCATATTTTTAATCCGTTCCATTGCCTCAATGGTGTTTTCGCGATCGGCAAAAGCTGAGAAACGGAAATATCCCTCGCCGGCAGGACCAAACCCTGAACCCGGAGTTCCAACTACGTTGGCGTCATTAAGCACTTTGTCGAAAAAATCCCAAGAGCTCATTCCGTCTTTGGTTTTCACCCAAATGTAGGGCGCATTTTTTCCGCCGAAAGTTTCGTAACCGTTGGCTTCCAGGCTCTCTTTCATGATGCGGGCATTTTCGAGATAGTATCCGATAACTTCCGAAACCTCTTTTTTACCTTCTTCGGTAAATACAGCAGCAGCAGCTTTTTGCACCGGATACGATACGCCATTGAATTTGGTCGACTGGCGGCGGTTCCAAAGCGGCTTCACCGGGTGGGCTTTGCCTTCTTTGTCGTAAGCTACCAACTCATCCGGAATTACAGTGTAAGCACAGCGCGTTCCGGTAAATCCGGCTGTTTTGGAGAAACTGCGGAATTCAATGGCAACTTTTTTGGCGCCTTCAATTTCATAAATTGAATGTGGAATTTCATCTTCCGTAATAAACGCTTCGTAGGCTGCGTCATACAATATAATTGCTTTGTTCTTCAGCGCGTAATCTACCCATTTTTGCAATTCCTCTTTTGAAGCTACTGTGCCGGTGGGATTGTTCGGATAGCAAAGGAAAATCAAATCAGGAGTTTTTTTCGGAAGGTCGGGTGTGAAATTATTTTCACTGGTGCACGGCATATAAATAATCCCATTGTAATGCCCCTCGTGGTATTGGCCTGTTTTCCCCGACATTACAGTGGTGTCGGCATAAACCGGGTACACCGGGTCGCATATCGCAATTTTATTGTCGTGGCCAAATATTTCCTGAATGTTTCCGGTGTCGCATTTCGAGCCGTCGGAGATAAAAATATCTTCCGGCGAAATATCGATTCCATTGTCCTGGTAAGAGTTTTTTGCAATGGCCTCACGCAAAAAAGCATAGCCTTGCTCAGGGCCGTATCCTTTAAAAGTTTCGGCTTTGGCCAGTTCATCCACGCCTTCGTGAAATGCTTTTACCACGCTCGGTGCAAGTGGCTGCGTTACATCGCCAATTCCCATTTTAATTATTTTTTTACCGGGATTCGCTTCAATAAATTCGCTCACCCTTCTCCCTATTTCCGGGAAGAGATAGCCCGCCTGAAGTTTCAGGTAATTTTCATTAATTTTTGCCATAAAATTTTGATGTTTTTATTCTGTTTGCGTATTTACTCCGGATCGCAGCAAGTTTTTTTTCTCTAAGTTCAGGATTTAGTTTATATTCTTCATGATGTTTTTGACGAATTTGTCTCATCATTTTTACTGCATCGAATTCTTTTTCAGTCTTCATTTTCTCTAAAATTTATTATTTCTCTTGGAGTTCTTATTTCTAAGACCGCATACCCATTTTTTAAATTAACTGCATTATACATTCTTATTCTGTCAAGATTCACAATGTGCTTAAAATTCCAACTTGCTAAAACATTTACCTGGTTTATGGTTGAAATTGCGATATGTAAAGCATCTTCATAAAATTTTGATGAAATTGCTTTTTCTTTTATGTATAAATTAGCTAAATATTTTGTTTCATCATCTGATAGCAATACATCCAAATAATTCTCAGGAATTGTTTTAAAGATATCCTGAACTTTTTGAGGAGCATCGGTTAATTCATCAAGTGTAATATCGGACACGACAGCGATTTTTTTGCCTGATTTAAAATCATCAAACAATAAGTTCGACCATTTTTCAAACTCAGTATCAAAGCATCCTCTAACTACCGAAGTGTCAATATATACTTTCTGTTTCATTTATAAAGTAGGTTTCATGCAAAGTTAAAAATAAAATTGTCAGCAGTGAATTCACACCGCTCCGTCAAAACAAAATCAGCAATGTTTAATACTTTTGTAAACTAAAACAACTGCTATGCAAAATTTCTTCGTAAAATCGCACGGTTTGGGAAACGATTACATTGTTATCAATCAAAGTGAAATTGAATTTGAACTGACGGAAACTGCCATTCAAAAAATATGTGATGTGCATTACGGGATCGGATCCGATGGGATTCTTTTAAAAGTACCCAGTTTGAAAGCCGATTTCGGAGTGCGTATTCTGAATCCTGACGGATCGGAAGCGGAGAAAAGCGGCAATGGACTACGTATTTTTGCCAAATACCTTTACGATTATAAAATTGCCAAATCACCCGTTTTTACCATTGAAACTGCCGGCGGATTAGTGCAGGCCGAAGTGGTTGAAGAAGAAAATGGCAAGGCACAATCGATAAAAGTGGATATGGGAAAAGCCATTTTTGCTTCTCAGAAAATACCGGTAAAATGTGAGAATCTGGAATGCATCGACGAAACTTTGCATCTGGAATATAAAGATTACGAGATAAGCTGTGTTTCTGTCGGCAATCCGCATTGTGTAATTCTTACCGATAAGTTGGACGAAAAAGAAGTGAAAACTTTTGGACCACAAATTGAAAACAACCCAATGTTCCCGAACCGCATCAATGTACAGTTTGCGAAAGTTCTTTCAGAAAATGAGGTAGAAATTATGATTTGGGAACGCGGCGCCGGCTGGACACTTGCTTCCGGAAGTTCTTCGTGTGCAGTTGCCTCAATAATGGTTAAAAAAGGA
>DATFJO010000685.1:0-2482 GCA_035269145.1 Tangfeifania sp.
ATCGGCAGGTTTTATTGCCGATGCTGAACGAAAACCGGTGCCGGCGGAAAACGGGGAGCCGGTTATCGATTTTGTATTTGCAACGCCCGACCGGCAGGGTATGCAGTCTTTTACCTTTTCGGAAGGCGATGTGTTGGAATATCCGGGTTTCAACGTTGGGTTTAAAGCACCGGAAGGAATGGATGTGCGTTTTTTCATGCAGGGTGATTCACTGTTTATGGTTGCCGAAACTTCAGTTGAAGAAACTACCATGAGCAGCGGGGAAGCGCTTGTTTATGCCGCCGGAGACACCATCCCGGTGAAAAACATGTTTTTATACAATAAAGACGATTTTCGTTTTATGGTGCGTGGTTTTTACCCGGGCGCAGTTTTTACCGCCGCAAAAAGCCAGGCCGAAACACACGACGATGCAGTGATGATTGAAATTTCGGATGGCATACGCACGCAAACAGTCCCTGTTTTCGGGCATTCCGGAGTTTTGCCCGACACCGTTGAAGTGCCGCTCGGAAACAATACGCTAAAACTTGCTTACGGTGCCCGGAAAATTCCACTCTCTTTTCAGCTGTATTTAAAAGATTTTCAACTTGAACGCTACCCGGGCTCCAATTCGCCATCGTCGTTTGCCAGCGAAGTGACTTTAATCGATAAAAGTGAAGGCATTGAACGAGATGTGCGTATTTTTATGAACAACACACTGATGTATAAAGGATACAAGTTTTTTCAGTCGTCGTACGACCAGGATGAAAAAGGAACGATTCTCTCGGTGAACCATGACTTTTGGGGCACCTGGATAAGTTATATCAGTTACATTATGCTGGCAGTTGGATTTATCCTTTCACTTGTAAATAAGAATTCGTATTTCAGGGTGCTGATTCGTCGTTTGCAAAGCAGCTCTGCAAAAGCAGCCACGGTTGTCGTTCTAATTGCTGCATTTTCACTGTCTGCCAATGCCCAGGGAGATGTGGGTGCGACCATTCCAAAAATTGATGAGCCGGTGGTAACTGAATTCAGTGAATTGTGGGTACAGGGCATCGATGGCCGCATAGAGCCCATGTCGACACTCACGAGCGAAATCGTAAGGAAAGTGAGCCGGAAAAACTCGTTGTACGGTCGCTCGGCCGATGAGGTTGTGCTTAGTATGATGACCCATTCCGATATTTGGCAGTCGCTGCCAATTGTAAGGGTTTCAGATAAAACGCTGGCTACTGAGTTGGGAATCGACGGAAAATACATTTCCATTCAGCAGTTGTTCGATGCGCAGGGGAATTACCGGATTGCCGAACAGGTGCAGGCGGCATATGCCAAAACTCCGGCTTTCCGAAACCGGTTAGAGAAAGAATACATTTATGTAGATGAGCGGGTGAGTATCTGTTTCATGGTTTTCCGGGGTTCGGTTTTTCATATTTATCCGCGGGAGAAAAAAGAAGATACCTGGTATGCACCCGGCGAAAATGCCACAGAATATTCGGGTGGTGATTCTATTTTCATAAAAAA
This sequence comes from Tangfeifania sp., assembly GCA_035269145.1. GTDB lineage: Bacteria > Bacteroidota > Bacteroidia > Bacteroidales > Prolixibacteraceae > Tangfeifania. The sequence continues at coordinate 1,495 of DATFJO010000685.1, forward strand.
CGGGTTCAGCCTGTTGCTGCAGTCAATCGATGAAAAAAACACGGCCGGCGCGCTTCAGGTACTGAGTGGAATTGAAAACTTTCAGCAAAAATTTGGGACAGAATTATTACCTTCTGAAACCAAAAAGGAAATAGAAATACTTTACAACAAAATCAATCCGTTTGAACGGATTTTTCCCTATTACCTGCTGTTTGGATTTTTACTGCTGTTTGTTTTGTTTGTCAATATTTTCAGGTTGAAACCGCTTCCAAAGTGGCTGAAATATTCTTTTACAGGATTAATTGTGATCCTCTTTTTAGTACATACCGTAGGATTGATTGCCCGCTGGTACATTTCGGGGCACGCACCGTGGAGCAATGGTTACGAATCGGTGGTTTACGTAGCTTGGGCTGCCATGCTTGCCGGTTTGATTTTTGGCCGCAAATACCCGATGGTTATCGGAACTGCCGCCTTTTTATCGGGCATTTCTCTGTTTGTGGCTCATCTGAGCTGGATGAATCCCGAAATTACCCCGCTGGTACCGGTGCTTAAATCCTACTGGCTCACCATTCATGTTTCAGTGATTACCGCGAGTTACGGATTTCTCGGGTTGAGCGCATTTTTGGGAATTATGGTGTTGATTTTAATGGTACTCAGAACATCCCGAAACCAACACAAAGTGAATATTTTCATCAACCAGCTAACTACTATCAACGAAATGTCGGCCACCATAGGCCTGTATTTCCTCACCATTGGAACTTTCCTCGGAGGTGTGTGGGCTAACGAAAGCTGGGGCCGCTACTGGGGCTGGGATCCGAAAGAGACGTGGTCGTTGATTACCATTGTGATTTACTCTTTCGTTGTACACATGCGCCTGATACCTCGCTGAAAGGAGTTTTCAACTACAACATGGCATCGGTAATTTCCTTTGCCTCGGTGCTGATGACCTATTTTGGAGTGAATTATTACCTGAGCGGTTTGCATAGCTATGGTAAAGGTGTTGCCGACG
>DATFJO010000686.1:0-30210 GCA_035269145.1 Tangfeifania sp.
CGAATTGCAAGCCCGAAACCGGAAACCAATGTACATGAAAGACTGGATTAATAAACTCAACGATTTCATGACATTAAACGATAAAGAAATTTTGGAACATGCCGGACGAATTTCGGCAAAAATGGCGAAAGAACTGGCGGAATCGGAATATGAGAAATACCGCAAAAACCGGATTGAAATTGAAGATGTGCAGGAAATGAAACAGCTTGAAGAGGGGCTAAAAAAGCTGGAAAACAAAAAGAAAAAAAAGTGATATGGCGCCAACACACATCACCGCTTCGCTTTCAGGCATCCCGAGGTTTCGGGAGCAAAACACACAAAGCCAACTCTAAAACCAAATTTTGCCAAAGAGCCTTCCAGCCCTTCTCGCTCCGCTAGCACGGATTCCTGTATTCTCCCATCCCATTCAAAATTTATATATTTGCCCCGGAATTAAAAAACAACAAAAATGAAAGCTTATGTTTTTCCCGGACAGGGAGCACAATACCCCGGAATGGGCAAAGATTTATACGAAAACTCGGCAGATGCAAAAGCGCTTTTTGAGAAAGCAAATGAACTGCTGGGATTCAATATCACCGGTATCATGTTCGAAGGTTTGGCCGAAGATTTAAAGCAGACAAAAGTAACACAACCCGCTATTTTTCTGCATTCGGTTTTACTTGCCCGCACATTAAACGATTTCTCACCCGATATGGTAGCCGGCCATTCACTGGGTGAATTTTCGGCGCTGGTTGCCAATGGTTCGCTGACTTTTGAAGACGGACTGGTGCTGGTTTCAAAACGTGCGCTGGCCATGCAAAAAGCCTGCGAGCTGGATCCTTCCACAATGGCTGCCATTGTTGGCCTGGAAGATGATGTTGTGGAAGAAGTTTGCGACTCAATTGACGACATTGTAATTCCTGCAAACTACAACTGCCCGGGACAGCTCGTAATTTCCGGCTCAGTTGCCGGAATCGACAAAGCCTGTGAAATCCTTACCGAAAAAGGTGCCCGCCGTGCCCTGAAACTTCCGGTGAGTGGCGCGTTCCACTCACCTTTTATGGAACCTGCGCGCGAGGAACTGGCTTCTGCCATCGAGTCTACTTCGTTTAACCGACCAACCTGCCCGGTTTACCAGAATGTAACCGCACAGCCTGTGACCGACCCGGTGGAAATTAAAAAGAATTTGATTGCCCAGTTGACTGCTCCTGTGCTCTGGACGCAGATTGTTGAAAATATGATTGCCGCCGGTGCGACTTCATTTACCGAAATTGGGCCCGGAAAAGTGTTGCAGGGGCTTGTTAAAAAAGTGGACCGGCAAATGGAAACAACAGGGATTGATAGATTTTCTGTTTAATCAATTAACTCTTTCAGCTTTTCAGTTTTGTACTGAACATCGCTGGTAATGGCGTACACCGAGATGGTGGCCCCGGAAATGGTATCGATATCTTTACCTACTTCCAGCGAATCGCGGCCACTGAAGCCAAGAAATTGTTTGAGCCATCCCCGGGCAGTAATTTCATGTCCGTGGGTGGCCTGGTAGTTAAAAATTTTCACCAGCTCGATGTTGGCGCTGGTATCGAATAAAATGACGTAGTCGAAATATTCGCTGCTGTTTTGTTCGGTATCTGTTCCCGGTGCCCCACAGCCTCCGGTACGGCATGTTTTTACCCTGCCAATGTGCAGGAACCCTGCCGTTTCATCCTCGCCATTCTGTTTTAAACGGTAAAAATTTCCTTCATAACCTGAAGTGAAATCCTCACCTGGGTTGGCAGTTAAATTTTCGAGCCGGTATGTTTCTTTCCCGAAGGTTTTTTCAAATGATTTTGAAACCCGGCGGGGCAGGTCTTCAACAGTTTCCTGCCCCCCGGTTCCGAATGAAATAAATGTTAGAACAATGAAAATTAAACTTTTCATTTCAATTTATTTAAAACATGATTCCTACTCCTGCATTGAATACTTTTGAAAAGCTATCGTCAGCAGCCGATTTCAAAAATTGCATGTCGGCTTTTAGCAGCGCTCCACGCGCCATTTGCCACTCCAGGCCGCAGGTAATGGCTTTTTTGTCGAACGAAGGACTGGCGCTGAAACCATCTGCCATTGAATTTTGCGTGTTGTAAGCTTCGTAGCGGGCAAATGGTGTCAGTTCGGAACTGATACTGCTTGAATTGCTGAATAAATTGTATCCGGCTGCAATGTAGTAGCCTGTCATTGAACTGCCTAAATTGTTGGGATTTTGGCCGGATGTTGCCGTAAACCAGTTGTATTGGTCGGTGTTGGAAAGGCTGGTGTAATAAAACTGGCCTTTCAACTGAAGTCCGCTCACTGAATAGCGGGCATCCAGTCCGAGCATGGTAATTCCAACTACCGATGAGTCGGCAACTGTTAGTTGCGAAGTATTTCCTTTTTCAATGCCGTTGTACAGTGTGCTTTGTGTTTTTCCGGCGTATAAAGACATTCCGAGGTTCAGACCGCGGATGCCGAAATATTCAACTTTCCCGGCAAAGTTGGGTGAGCTGATTATACTTTCTGCGCCTTTCTGGCGACCGCTCCTTAAACCACTTCCACTTAATACGGCACCACCGTCATAACTTTTAAATCCATTCATTATGTAGGCCTGGTATTTTATGGATGCCGGTAAAACATACCCCATAAATCCTGCGCCAATTTCGCGCCAGGTAGTTGGGGCAATGTATTTATCGATTAGCGGGCGCTCCACGCCAAAAAACATGGTTGGTTCGTGGTATTCATTGGTAATTCCCATGGGCGTAAGCAGAAGTCCGGCACGCAAATTAATGCTGTTGCTTAATTTGTGCTGCAAAAATGCCTGCTCGATGTAAACCTCTTTAACATGTTCAAATTCAATTTCAGAAATAAACTGGGTTTTGCTGCTGAAGCTGTATCCCAGCAACATAATAAAACGGTGAACATCCAGTTTTCCGTTTTGACGGATATCTGAATTCAACGGTTGATTATAATGAACTCCGCCGTAGCCGCCTATTTTAAGGTTGCCCTCGGTATACAGCAACCGCTCAGCCACGTTAAGGTAAAGGTTGTCGGGAATACTGTCGGTATTTTGTGCAAACCCTGAGCCTGTCAGTATCAAAAAAACGGCAATCAATAAATTTCGCTTCATCTTAATTAATTTAGAAATGTTCTTAATAATTGTCGCTGGCAAAACTACTGACACGAAACATGATTTGGAATCCCAAGAAATAGGGATATTTTTCTATATGAGATCTTCCGGATTGATGGAATCTGTGTCGATGAGGTTATTCAGAATGGCGTAAACCGTTAATCCGGAGATGGATTTGATGCCGGTTTTTTCGGTGATATTTTTCCGGTGCGAAATTACGGTGTGGATGCTGATAAACAGTTTTTCGGCAATGGCTTTGTTGGTATGCCCCAGCGCCACCAGCCGCAGCACATCTCTTTCGCGTGTGGTCAACTCTTCGCTTGCTGGTTTTTGGGATTTCTGTCCTTTTGTTTGCCAGCAACAGGAAACGACTTCCTGAATTTGAAGAGAAGAAGTTTCTACACCGATGGATTCTTCGCAAAATTGGGGTACAGGCGAAATGTGTGGATGGCTGTTCCTGAAAATAATAATTTTGGGTTGATTGTATTTTTCGAAAGGCAGTGCCGGGTTTGTGCCCTGCAAAAGCGTTTCCTGGATGATGAAAATTATATTTTGCCCTTTTAAATCGTGATATTCATTAAGTGCCTCCCGGTTTTCAAGCATGAATATTTCGTAATTGAAATAATTACGCAAAATTGCAGCCAGCCCCTTTCTGACAATATCCGAGGAGTGAATTATGAAAATTTTCCGGTTCATTCTTGCAGCTTTTCTTCAATGCGCAATGTGATGGGCATTAAAATTTTATCCTCAATACGGGCATGGTCGATGATATCTTTTTCGAAACGGAAGAGGGTAATCAGGAATTCGTTACAAATATTTTCGTCGTAATCAGGGGTAACATATTTTATGATTAAATTTTTCAGGTCGTTCAGTTTTTCATCTACGTTTGTATGTTCTTTTTCAAAAGCGCGGATGGTATAACCGGCTTGTTTTTGGTGCGTTTCAGCAAGTTGAATGACGTACGGAAATACTCGCTCCTCTTCGTCGTTGATGTGCAGGGTGAGTTCCTTTTTATATTTCTTGTAAAATACATCAACCATTTGTAAATCTTTCGAAATGGAGGAACTGCTTTTTATGAGTTGGTCGAGTAAAAGATCGAGCTTTGGCAAAACATAATCGGTGTAATATTTATGCGTTTTTTTCAGGTAGCCGACTATTTCGAGCGGTGAAAAAGAGCGTAACTCATTTTCGGGGAAATAATTTTCGTTGTGGTAGGTATTTACAATGGCCAGAAAAAATTCAGGATTGATGTTTTCTGCAATACAAATATCGCCCACCGTTTTGTCCTTCAGGCCGGGTTTTATGCCGAACCGGTTAAGTACAGGCAGCAAATGATAATTATGGCTGATGAGCTGCGCTACTTTATGATTTCGTGTAAATATTTCCATCAGAAAAATTGAATTAACAGTCGGTTTCACAATTGATATCGAGGCTTTTTCTTTCAATCTGGAAAGTTGTATGCCCGATTCCGAATTTATCTTTTAGTTCCTGCTGCAGGTCGGCAATAAACCGGTCGCTCCCGCCATGCGGCATTTCAAGGTGTGCAGTGAGCGCAATTTGCGTGGTGCTCATGGCCCAAATATGCAGGTCGTGTAAACTTTCAACGCCGTTTTTCGACTCAATGTATTTACGTACCTTTTCCAAATCAACATGTTTTGGAACCGCATCGAGCGCCAGGTTTACCGAATCCATAAACAACCGCCAGGTTCCCCAGAGGATTACTGCGATAATTATAAAGCTCATCAGCGGGTCGATCCAGAGTTTGCCGGTGAGGTGTATCAGAAGTCCGGCAACAACCACTCCGAGCGAAACTCCGGCATCGGCAGCCATGTGCAGAAAAGCGCCTTTAATGTTTAAATCGTCTTTTTGGCCTTTGATAAAAAGGAGCGCTGTCAGTGCATTGATAACAAAACCAATTCCGGCTACAATCATAATTTTGTTGCCTGCCACGGGCTCCGGGTTTTGCAATTTTCCAAATGCATCCCAGCCAATTGCAATTACTGCACCGAATAAAAGCACCGCATTGATTATAGAAACAAGAATGGTTGTTTTTCGCAAACCATACGTGTATTTTCCTTTGGGTTTTATGGTTGCAAGCCAGGCGGCAGTCCAGGCAAAAACAAGTCCCAGTACATCGCTGGCATTGTGACCGGCATCGGCCAGCAACGCCGATGAATTGGCTATTAAACCGTAAAAAACCTCTACTGCAACATATATTAGATTCAGTCCTATGCCAATGGCAAAGGCTTTTTTGTGCGACGTGCCGTGATTATGTTCATGCGAATGACTCATGTTGTTGCAAAGTAAAAGAAAGAATTTAAAACTTTTATGTCTTCTTTTAAATCTTTTCGATTTTATTCATCAGAAAACAAATAACCGGCCTCACTGTTTAAAACACAAATCCTCTTAAATATTGCGGTCTCACTATGTAAAACTTCACCAGTCAGGAAATTTTTTCTCATTTTTACAGTTGTTATTTCAGTTAACAGAACAATTTTAAATTGAAAAAGAGAGCCAAAAAGCGAATCATTGTTTCGGTTACCAACGATTTGGTTTCCGACAACCGGGTGCATAAAGTGTGCACATCACTTGTTAAAATGGGATTCGAAGTTTTGCTTGTTGGCCGGAAATTACCCAAAAGTTTGCCTCTTGAAGAAAGAGCCTGTCAAACAAAACGCTTTCGGTTACTTTTCATAAAAGGTCCGCTGTTTTATGCCTGCTTCAACTTCAGGCTTTTCCTTTTCCTGCTTTTCGCAAAATTCGATGTTTTGTTGTCAAACGATCTCGATACGCTGCCTGCAAATTACCTGGCTTCGAAACTGAAAAACAAACCGCTGGTTTACGACAGCCATGAATATTTCACTGAAGTGCCTGAACTGGTCAACCGCCGGCGGGTTCAGAAGATTTGGGAATGGCTTGAAAAGCAAATGTTGCCAAAACTGAAATATGCTTACACTGTTTGTGATTCCATTGCCGAAGTTTACCGCCAAAAATACGGCACACCTTTCCGGGTTGTCAGAAATTTCCCGATGGCTAACCAATCAAAACCAGCTTTGCCGTTAAAACCGGAAAGAAAGGAAAAAACGGTTTTGTACCAGGGAGCCATAAATGTACACCGTGGACTTGAGCAGGCCATTCTCGCAATGAAATATCTAAACAATGTACGGTTTGTAATTGCCGGCGATGGTGACATCAAAGTGCAACTCGAAAAACTGGTTCAGCATGAAAAGCTCAAAAACAAAGTAGAATTTTTGGGGCGGCTGCCAATTAATGAACTGGCCAAAATTACACCTACTGCCGACCTGGGACTTTCAATAGAAGAAGATGTTGGGTTGAATTACCGGTTTGCGCTTCCCAATAAATTGTTTGATTACATTCAGGCAGAAGTTCCGGTGCTTGTTACAAATTTGCCCGAGATGGCTGCTATTGTAAATCGTTATCAAATTGGGGAAATAACGGAATCGCTGGAACCTGAAAAATTAGCCGCAAAAATTAATTTGGCTTTGTTTGATGAGGAGAAAAGGGAAAAGTGGAAAGAGAACCTTAAAGTTGCGGCAGGGGATTTAACCTGGGAAAACGAAGAGAAGACACTGATGGAAATTTACGAACCATTTTTGCAGGAGCACTGATTATTTTCCAGTATTTTTCAAAATCAGCAGGAGATGTTTAACTCCGGAGCGGTAATTTTTTTACCCGTTTATATAATAAACAAAAGAAATAAACAGTTTCATGTTAAGAAAATTGGAAGTTTTGGCATGGTTCATCAGAATGATAATTTCTATTTTAGATATTTGATTCAAATTTTTGCAAATCTTTTGGCAATCCGGCAAAAAGCCCTGCCAAGTGGTTTTTCAAATAAAACAAAAGCATGAGAACAATACGGATTTTAATTATTTTTTCACTTTTTGCTTTTTATTCTGTTTCTGTTTTTTCTCAGCAAACAGCCTATTACAATAATATTGAAGAGGAAATTGAATTGGCCCGCGAACTCTTTAAGCAGGAAAAATACAACTCGGCTTACCGGCAGTTCGAGAAAATCCAGAAGAAGGTGGAGCCAAAATCGGAACTGCATTCCGAAGCGGCTTATTTCAAAGCTGTTTCAGCATTAAAAGCCGGCCTGCAGTCGGGCTACCGCATGGTGGATAAATTTGTGGAGGATCATCCTGAAAGCCCGTATCTGAACCGCGCACACCTGAGCCTGGGGAATTACTATTTCGACAAAAAACATTATGGCGCAGTTTTGCGCAGCTATGAACAGGTCGATCGTGCTGAACTTAGTGCGAATGAGCAAATTCAGGTAAAATATCAAAACGGATATGCCCACCTGATGATGGATAACGAGGATCGGGCGCTTGCAGAATTCGATGAGGTGAAAGACGCCAACAGTATTTACAGCCGTCCGGCCAGTTATTACTGGGCACACATCATGTACCTGCGCGAAAATTACCAGGCTGCACTCGAAGGGTTCTCAAAACTCAACAACGATCCAACTTATTCACAGGTAATTCCGATGTATGTAAGCCATATTTATTACAAGCAACAAAAATACCAGGATGTGGTAAACTACACCGTTTCCATCATCGATGAAGTGGCGGAAGAGCACCGGACTGAATTGTCGAAAATTATTGGCGACTCTTATTTTCATTTGCGTGAGTATGAAAAGGCAATTCCTTACCTTGAAACATATTATGAAACACCGGGCCCGAAAACCCGCGAGGATAACTACATTCTTGGATATTGCTACTACATTACCGGACAGCATGCAGAGGCTGTGCCACTGTTAGAGAATGCATCCAAAGGAAAAGATGAAATGGCCCAAAATGCCTATTATCACCTTGCCGATGCATACATTAATCTGGATGAGAAAGAAAAGGCGCGGGTTGCTTTTGAAGCTGCTTCTGAATTTGATTTTAATGAAAGAATTAAGGAAGACGCACTTTTTAGCTACGCAAAACTTACCTACGAACTTTCCTATTCTCCGTTTAACGAAACCATAAAAGCATTTGACCGATACATAGAACTGTATCCAAATTCTGAAAGAAACTCGGAAGCTTACCGTTACCTGACCGAAGTTTTTATGGTTACCCGGAATTACCAGGACGCCATTAGTTCCATCGAAAAAATTGAAAACAAAACACCCTCTATTTTACGGGCCTACCAGCGGGTAACTTTTTACCGCGGCCTCGAGCTGTTTAATAACCTGGCTTACAGTCAGGCCATCGACTTTTTTAACATGTCGCTCGACCATGGAAACCACAGCCGGGAACTGAAGGCCCGTGCTTTGTACTGGAAAGCAGAAGCACTTTATCGCTTAGGCGACTACAACAGTTCTGTATCTGCTTACACCGAATTTTTACGCACCCCCGGGGCTTTTTCTCTTTCTGAGTTCAGGGATGCTGAATACAACCTGGGTTACGCCTATTTTAAACTGGAAGATTACCGATCGGCAGCCTCGCATTTTCGAAACTATATTAACTCAAATGAAGGTCAGCGCAGCGAAAAAATGGCAGATGCATACAACAGGGTGGGGGATTACTATTTCCTGAATACCGATTATTCGCTGGCCAGGCAAAATTATCAGAAATCATTAAACATGCGGATGTTTGAAGCTGATTACGCCTTGTATCAGATTGCATTTTGCCAGGGGCTGCAGCGCGATCAGCAGGCAAAAATCAATTCTTTGGAAAAATTGCTGGCCGGATTTCCCAATTCCGATTATGTGGATGATGCTCTTTTTGAGCTGGGAAGGGCCAACGAGCGCCTGGGGAATTATGCTGCCGCCAGCAAAAATTACCGGGAAATTCTTGACAATCATCCTGAAAGTAGCTTTTACCGCAAAGCCCTCTTGCAACTCGGGTTAATAAATTTCAACAACGGCGATTTCAACCAGGCACTGGCACGCTACAAGGAAGTTGTGGAGAAATTCCCGGGCACACCGGAAGCACAAACAGCACTTTCGGGTATCAGAAACAGCTATGTTGAAATGAACAATGTAGATGCCTATTTTGCCTACACCCGGCAACTGGGCGGAGGAATTAACGTTACAACTTCGGAACAGGATTCACTGACATACATGGCTGCCGAACGTTTGTATATGTCGGGAGACGATCGGGCAGCCTCGCAGCTTGAAAAATATTTGGATCAGTTTCCAAATGGCAGTTTTGCCACCAATGCCCATTTTTATCTTGCAGAGTATTTTTATGAGCAGGGAAATTACTCCGAAGCCAAAGAGCATTATACCTATGTGGCCAGCAAGCCAATTAATATTTTCAGTGAGCAGGCACTTTCGCGGGCTTCGGAACTGACATTTAACGCCGAACAGTTTGCTGAGGCACTGGAATTATTCAATAAACTCGAAAGAGTTGCCAACAGCAAATGGAACAGTTTAAAAGCCTATACCGGACAAATGCGGTGCAATTTCGAACTCGAAAATTACCAGGCAGCTATCGAAGCAGCCCAAAAAGTTAAAAATTCGGATGTGGTGAATGAAGCCTGGAAACGGGAGGCCAATTTTATTTCCGGAAAATCGCATTACCTGGCAGGAAATCAACAGGCAGCGCTCGAGCCGTTAAAATCGGTAGCAACCGATACAAAACTGGAGCAGGGAGCACAGGCTAAATTCCTGGTTTCGGAAATTTATTACAACAACGGCCAAAAGCAACAGGCCGAAGAAGAAATAATGGATTTTATTTCAAAAGGAACACCTTACCAGTTCTGGCTCGGAAAAGCTTTTCTTTTGCTTGCCGATATTTACCTCGACCGTGGCGATGATTTTCAGGCAAAGCATACCCTGCGAAGCCTTCTTGAGAATTACAGCGCCGAAAATGACGGAGTGAAACAACGGGCACGCGAAAAAATGGCTGCCATTGAAGCACGCGAGGAAATGGACCAGCAAAAAGCCAAAGACAGTTCGTTTCAGTTAGAAATCAAAGACAATTAAAATTTCATGAATATGTTCAGAAATAAATTAAAATACATCCTGTTTTTATTTTTAGTCGCTTCTGCACTGTTGGTAAACGCCCAGAGCGATACAACGCTTACCCAGGAAGTGGAGGTGGTAAAAGCATACAATCCTTCCCTTTCAGATGCCAATAAAATCAGCGATATGCCAACCATTGAAGATGCCGATCACGAAAAACCCAGCTTTAATTACAGTATTTTCAGCCAGCCCATTTTCAGCACTTTTTCGGTGAATACACTAAAAGCTGCAACGTTCACATCGGAGCCCGGCGATGACACCGGTTTTGGTCTCGTTAGAGCCGGAGTCGGGAATTACAGCCGGCCTTATGCCGAGGTGTTTTTTAACAACCAGAACAGCCGGAGCACACTGTTTGGTTTGCACGGTCGTCATCTGTCGTCGCACGGAGATATTAAACTGGAAGGCGGCGATAAAGTGGATGCTCCTTTTTCTGAAAATGAAGCGGAATTGTTTGTCAAGCACATGGCCCGGAATTCAGTTTTGTCAGTGAATCTGGGAGTCGATCATCAGGGCTTCAATTATTACGGTTACCCAATTCAGGCCGTTCCTGAAGTTTTGAAAGAGGAAGATCAGCAGGTGAATTATTTTGGTGAAAGACAAACTTTTACCAAAGGAGCTTTCAATATTAACCTCGATAACAGCACTGCACGAAGCAGCGATTTTGCGTTCGATTTTGATTTCCTTTATCATTATTTCGGCACCAAAACCGGCCAGCGTGAGCATTTTGGCGAATTCATGGCAGATGTGAGAAAACCGTTTTACAACGGAGCAGGATTTTTAGAGGCAGGTGCTACTTTTGTGCGTGCCGATGAGGTATTCAACCAGGCACTTGCCGAAATCGGTAAAAGCCAGCAAATTTGGCTAACAGCCCAGCCTGCCTACCAGATTGGCGGCGAAGTGGCCAATATTAAAATTGGGTTTAAAAGTTGGTTTGTACTCGACGATGATTCGGATGCAAAAGCAAAACTGGCTCCAAACGTTCGGGTCAACTTTGCTCCGGTTAAAGAAATCATTAATATTTTTGCAGGTGTCGACGGGAATTATGTGAACAATCACTACTCAAAAATTGCCTACGAAAATCCGTTTGTCGATCCGTATCACGATGTAAGAAATACCTTTGAGAAGTTTCATTTTTACGGAGGTTTCGATGGAAAATTTGCCCCCAAAACCAACTTCAAAATTTCAGCAGATTATTCCATTATAAAAGATAAGCCGCTATATTATCTTTTTAAATATGTTTATCCTGTTTCAGGTACTGGTCCTTCCCCGTCAGTTGCCGACAATGATTTTGGAGTAATTTACGATGATCTCGATTTATTGAAATTTAATGTGGAAATTTTTCATGCAGCCTACGAAAAAATTAACCTGCTGATATCGGGGAATTACTACGTGTATAAAATGGAAAACCAGGAAGAAGCCTGGAATATGCCCGACTGGGATGCCAAATTTTCTATTAACTACCAAATTTCAGAACAGTTAGATGTTTCAACCGACCTGTTTTTTACGGGCCAGAGAAATGCGCTTTTACTCGAAACTTATGGTTTTAATCCGGGCCCGTTTACAGGTAACGATGTGCTTGATGTGGCAGATTTGCAGATGCATTCTTATAACCTTCCCGTGGTTTTCGACCTGAATTTTAATGCAAATTATAAATTTACCGAACAATTTTCTGCATTTGCACAGCTTAGCAATTTTGGATTTCAGAACTATCAGCGCTGGCTCGGTTACCCCGTGCAAAGTTTCAATGTTCTGGGTGGTGTGAGTTATGCATTTTAATGCAATTTTGCCAATTGTGGAGCAGGTAGTAAAAACTACTTTTTATCCTGCTTTCAACATCGGACTTTTTGTGCTCATTTTCAGGTTGATAACTTGTTGAAAAATATGACTTTTAATCGCCTGAAAAGCCCCGGATTCTCCGTTAATTTTGTTATATTTGCGGCATAGTTTAGTTGTCTAAAAATTAATTTTTTAAATGTTTGAATAACAGCATGCTGGCGCATTTTGTGTCAGCGTGAATTTTTTGTGTCAATAATAAATAAGAACAAAACAAATTAATATAGCAGAATGAGCGAATTAAAGAAAGAAATAATCCCCATCGAAGAAAACAAATTGTATTCAGCCGAAAGCATTCAGGTACTTGAAGGGCTGGAAGCCGTCAGGAAGCGTCCGTCGATGTATATTGGCGATACCAATGAAAAAGGATTGCACCATTTGGTGTATGAGGTGATTGATAATTCCATTGATGAAGCGCTTGCCGGTTATTGTAGCAACATTGATGTGGTTATTCATGAAGATAACTCAGTTAGTGTTAAGGATGATGGACGCGGTATTCCCACAGAAAAACATACTAAAAGCAATAAATCGGCACTCGAGGTTGTAATGACCGTTTTGCATGCCGGTGGTAAATTCGATAAAGACTCTTACAAGGTTTCAGGTGGTTTGCACGGTGTTGGTGTTTCGTGTGTGAATGCGCTTTCATCTTATTTAAAAGCTGAAATTCATCGCGATGGAAAAGTGTGGGTGCAGGAATATTCCATAGGAAAACCCAAAGAAGAAGTAAAGGTGGCGGGTGAATCCGATCTTACAGGAACAATTATAACTTTTAAACCCGATGAAAGTATTTTTCATACGATTGTCTACAAATATGAAATTCTTGCAGCGCGTTTGCGTGAGCTGGCATTTTTGAACGCAGGTATTCGTCTTACAATTACCGACGAACGTCAGAAAGACGAAGAAGGCAATTCCAAAACCAATGAATATTATTCAGAAGAAGGCCTGAAAGAATTTGTTGAATACCTGGATGATACACGCGTTAAACTTACCCCGGAAGTAATTCATATTACAACCGAAAAGAATAACATTCCGGTTGAAATTGCCATGCAATACAATAACACCTTCTCCGAAAATATTCATTCTTATGTGAATAATATCAATACAATTGAAGGAGGTACCCACCTCACCGGCTTCAGACGGGGGTTGACCCGTACATTGAAAAATTATGCCGACCAGTCGGGATTGCTGACTAAGTTGAAATTCGATATCAGTGGCGATGATTTTCGTGAAGGATTGACTACGGTTATTTCTGTTAAAGTTGCCGAGCCACAATTCGAAGGCCAGACAAAAACTAAGTTGGGTAACTCAGAAGTTAGCCTTGCAGTTGATCAGGCGGTGAGCGAAGCGCTCGCTCATTACCTTGAAGAAAATCCAAAGTCAGCCAAAACAATTGTTAACAAAGTGGTTTTGGCTGCGCAGGCCAGGCATGCTGCCCGGAAAGCCCGTGAAATGGTGCAGCGCAAAAGCGCACTTACTGGTGGCGGATTGCCCGGAAAACTGAGCGACTGCTCTGAAAAAGATCCGACCTTGAGCGAAGTTTTTCTTGTTGAGGGCGACTCGGCGGGTGGAACCGCCAAACAAGGACGCGACCGTAAATTTCAGGCTATCCTTCCGCTAAGGGGAAAAATCCTCAATGTGGAGAAGGCTATGCTGCATAAAATTTTTGAAAACGACGAAATCAAAAATATTTTTACTGCGCTGGGTGTTTCAATCGGAACCGAAGAAGATTCGAAAGAGCTGAACCTGGAAAAACTGCGTTACCACAAAATAGTAATCATGACCGATGCCGATGTGGATGGAAGCCACATTGCAACACTGATTATGACTTTCTTTTTCAGGTATATGAATGAATTGATAAAACGCGGATATTTATACATTGCCACACCACCGCTTTACCTGCTGCGAAAAGGTAAAAAAGAAACTTATGCATGGACCGAACAACAGCGGCGGCAGGTTATCGATGAGTGGGCCGGGGGAGTTGAAAGTAATATTTATCAGCAGCGTTACAAAGGTTTGGGTGAGATGAATGCAGAACAGCTTTGGGAAACCACTATGAATCCTGAAAACCGGACACTGCAGCAGGTTACTATTGAAAATGCCGCCGAAGCCGATCATATTTTCTCTATGTTAATGGGAGACGATGTTCCGCCACGCCGGCAGTTTATCGAAGAACATGCAACTTATGCCAATATTGATGTCTAAAATTTGTAAAAATAACTTTTGTTCTCAAAAAGAGTCATGAATATTTGCGTGTTTTCATCATCGAGCAATGCTATCAATCCGCTGTATTTTGAAGAAGCTGAAAGGCTGGGGCAATTAATTGGAGAGCACGGGCATACTTTAATTAATGGTGGAGCAAACGTAGGATTGATGGAAGCGGTTACTATTTCGGCTGCAAAGAAAGGAGCAAAAACAATCGGTATTTTGCCGGAACGATTGATTGAGCGTTCCCTGGCTTCAATAAATGCACACGAGGTAATTATTACCCGCGATATGCAGGAGCGGAAATTCAAAATGCGTGAAATGTCCGATGCATTTATTGCGTTGCCCGGTGGGTTTGGTACACTTGAAGAAATTCTGGAGGTTTTAACCCTTCGGCAACTTTCTTACCATACAAAACCGGTTGTTTTCATTAATACGAATGATTTTTTCAAATACCTTTTTAAACAATTTGAGGTTTCTTTTACTGAATTGTTTGCCAAAGAAATATACAGGGAACTTTACTATCCGGCCAAAAATTCGGAAGAAGCAATCAAACATATCCGGGAATATAAACCTGCTGAACTCGACAGCAAATGGTTTATTGTACCTGAAAAAAGGATAAAATAAATTGTATGGCTGACAAATTAGCACAGTCTTTTTATTGGAGTTTTTACTTTTTAACAAAAAGCAGAATCGATTGTTAAATTATGCAAAATGAGAAAATAAGAAGAGGTCAGGGAAAAACACTGGCAGCATATTTGTGTTCTAATGTGCACAATTATCAAGAGTATTGAATTAAAGTTAATAGCTATGAAAAATACCGGAAAATATGCATTTTCATTTTTGTTAGTTGCCGCAAGTGCATTTTTGGCAGTTTGGTTATACAGTTCGTTTTTCGACAAAACCGAGGTGGTAACTATCAAAGAGGAACACCCCGTTAAATATGCAAATCTTTTTGCTGGTGGCGAAGCAAATATGCCTGATCTTACATTTGCAGCAGAAAAATCGGTTCATACCGTTGTCCATATTGCTACGCAATCGATGCGGGGTGGAGGATGGTCGAGCGGCAATCCGTTTTTCGACGAATTTTTTGGACTGCGTCGCAACCAGGAACCACAACTTGCAACAGGTTATGGTTCAGGAGTAATCATTTCAGACGACGGTTATATTGTTACCAACAACCATGTTATTGAAAGAGCTCAGAAAATAAAGGTAATTTTAAACGACAAACGAGAGTTTGAAGCACGTTTAATTGGAACAGATCCATCTACCGATATTGCCCTTTTAAAAATTGAAACCGATGATTTACCATACCTGACTTATGGTGATTCTGACGAATTAAAATTGGGAGAATGGGTGTTGGCAGTTGGTAATCCGTTTAATCTCACGTCAACTGTAACAGCAGGCATTGTGAGTGCCAGGGCACGTAATCTTGGCATCAACGAAGACCAATATTCCATCGAATCATTTATTCAAACAGATGCTGCTGTAAATCCCGGAAATAGTGGGGGTGCCCTGGTAAATCAACAGGGAGATCTTGTGGGGATTAATACAGCCATTGCATCGCGAACCGGATCTTATGCAGGGTATTCATTTGCTGTTCCAATTTCAATAGTTGGTAAAGTAGTGGAAGACCTGAAAGAATTCGGAGAAGTACAGCGTGCGCTGCTTGGCGTAAATATTGGAGATGTTACAGCAGCCGTTGCCGAAGAATACGGTCTCGATGCTGTAGAAGGTGTGTATGTGGGTGGTGTTACCGAAAATGGAGCCGCACGCGAGGCCGGTATTAAACAGGGTGATGTTATCATTAGCGTAGAAGGCCAGCGCGTAAATTCTTCAGCAGAATTGCAGGAAAAAGTCAGCCAGTATCGCCCGGGTGACGATGTGAAAATTGTTGTCAAAAGAAACGGAGACAGGAAACAATTTAATGTAACCTTACGTAATAGACACGGTGATACGCAAATTGTACGCGATAATGTTACAGTTTTAGGGGCTATGTTTGAAACCGTTAGCCTCGACGAAATGAGAAATTTGGACATAGAGAACGGAATTAAGATAACAAAACTTAATAGTGGAAAACTCAAGGATGCCGGGCTTGAAGAAGGGTTTATTATAACCCATGTGAACAAAAAGCCCATTTTTGAGGTAAATGATTTTAAACGAGAGATAGGAAATGCGAGGGGAGGAATTTTAGTAGAAGGTATTTACCCAAATGGGGAACTGGCTTATTTTGTTTTTGGTGTTGATTAATGATATTTCAACAATATACCTTTAACAAACTATTAATAAATTTTTTTAGAAAGCTTTCTCCTTGATCGCTATTTATTAATGTTCTATATTTGCACGTTTTTTTAAGGAGAGTTTATGAGACAGCTAAAGATCACAAAGTCTATTACCAATCGCGAAAGCGCTTCGCTGGATAAATACCTGCAGGAAATTGGTAAGGAAGAATTAATTACTGTAGAGGAAGAAGTAGAATTAGCCCAGCGGATTAAGAAGGGTGATCAGGCTGCTTTGGAAAAGTTAACAAGAGCAAATCTGCGTTTTGTGGTTTCAGTTGCCAAGCAGTATCAGAATCAGGGGCTTAGTTTGCCCGATCTGATTAACGAAGGGAACCTTGGATTGATAAAAGCCGCTGAAAAATTTGACGAAACCCGCGGATTTAAGTTTATTTCTTATGCAGTTTGGTGGATCAGACAGTCTATTCTGCAGGCGTTGGCCGAACAATCACGTATTGTCAGGCTCCCGCTGAACCAGGTAGGTTCTCTGAATAAAATTAATAAAGCATATTCAAAATTTGAACAGGAACATGAACGGAAACCTTCGCCCGAGGAACTGGCCGATTCACTGGAATTGCCTGCCGATAAGGTGTCGGACACACTTCGCGTTTCAGGAAGGCATGTTTCGGTTGATGCGCCGTTTGTTGACGGGGAAGATAACAGTTTGCTCGATGTTTTGGTTAACAATGATTCGCCAAATGCCGACCGCACACTAATTCAGGAATCACTGGCCCGTGAAATTCATCGCGCACTGGCAACACTTACCGAAAGAGAAGCGGATATTATCCGGCTCTTCTTCGGAATCGGATGCCAGGAAATGACGCTTGAAGAAATTGGCGAACGGTTTGGACTTACTCGTGAAAGGGTCCGTCAGATCAAAGAAAAAGCCATTCGCAGGTTGCGTCATACTTCAAGAAGCAAGTTGCTTAAAACATATTTGGGATAGATTTTTAGTGAAATATTATAATAAAACGGTGTTGCCTTCGGCAGCGCCGTTTTTATTGGCATAAAAATGAGCAATAAAAAAGCTGCCCGTTTTGAGCAGCTTCTTATTATTAAATTTTCTATCCGGTTAATCCATTCTGAGGATTTTAAATTCTGTCCGGCGGTTTTTCCTGTGTTGTTCCTCGGTACATTCCACGCCATCGTCACATTCATTCACCAATTGGGTTTCTCCGTAACCTTTTGCCGTAATCCTGTCTCTCGAAATGCCTTTTGATACAATGTAGTTTACTGCAGATTCCGAACGTTTTTGACTCAAGTCTTCGTTGTAGTCATCGCTGCCGCGGCTGTCGGTATGAGAACCCAGTTCAACTTCCCAGTCCGGGTTGTCTTTCATTATTTTGACCAGTTTATCCAGCTCAACTTCCGATTCAGGCAAAATATCCCATTTGTCAAAATCGTAATAAATGTTTTCCATTACAAATTTCTGACCTACTTCCACTTTTTCAACATTCAATACTATTTGCATCGTACCGTATGATTGGCCTTCGGTTGTAAACGATCTTGAATCATTCATATATCCATCAAGTTCTGTGGTTGCCGTATAGTCTGTGTTTTTTTCAAGATCGCGGGTAATGATACCGCTGGAGTTGGTACGCAGTGTTTTTCCATCGCTGAAATTTACCTGTACATTTGGCATCGGATCTCTGCTTTTGGTATCGCGTACAAGTAATTCCAAATCAAATTGCCCTTCAAAAAGTACTTTATAAATGTCGTCACTTCCTTCGCCACCACTTTTTTGCGAGGTGTAATATCCAACTTCATTATCTGAATGAATCACCAAACCAAAATCATCTTCTGTTGAATTCAGCTCGGTAAAGTTGTTGGGTGTTTCAAATCCGTTTCCAGCTATGTCAGCATAAAAAATATCCAGTCCGCCTTTTCCCGAAGGTTTTCCTGCCGATGCATAAATCAGCCTGGTTCCTTTGTAAAGGAACGGAAACATGTCGTCTGCGCTGGTATTGATTTTTTCTCCCAAATTAACCATTTCTCCCCATTTCCCGTTTTCACGGACTGTCATATACAAATCAGTGCCTCCGTATCCTTTATCTGGAATATTTGAAGCAAAAAACAGTGTGTCGCCGGATGCTGAAATTGCAGGGTGCCCTACTGAGTAGGTGGAACTGTTAAATGGCAAATCAGAAACATACTTCCAACCTGATTCGGATTTTTCCAGAATGATAATTTTTAAAGGAATGTTGGCTTTCTGAAAAACCACATTTTTAATTTCCGGATTTTCGTAGTTACTTAATGTTACAAACAGCTCTCCTGTTTCGTGACAATAGGAAACCGGCCCCGCATGATATCCGGCACTGATGTTTCTTAAAATAACTTCTCTTCCATTCAGTAAATTTCCTTTTCCGTCTACAGGAGAGGTATAGATGTTATAATATACATCTTCTGAATCGCCTTGCTGCAATTTACCTATTTCTTCTTCGCTGAATGCAGAATACCATAACTGGTCTTCAACAAAGGCAGGGCCAAAATCACTTCCCTCGGTGTTGATGTCTGTTTTTTCGACCTTTACAGTTACGTTTTTCGAAAATACACTGTTTGTTTGCGCACCCAGCATTAAAGGTAGGGTGCAAGCTAATAGCAATAGAATCCTTTTCATTTTCCCGATATTTAAAGATTTTTGAGTAAACAATATACTAAATTTAAGGCAATTTATTCCTCTGTTTTAGAATTTATTGTAAATCAACTATTGCCTGACATAACAATCTTATTGTATGATGGTTTCAAACGGGGGGATATATTTTTTTTCAGTCTCACTTATTCCTCTTTTCGAGGAGCGCTACATTTTCAACATGATGGGTGTGCGGAAACATGTCGACAGGTTGCACCTTTGTGGTTTTATAATTTTCATTAAGCAATGAAATATCACGCGCCTGGGTGGCCGGATTGCAACTCACATAAACAATTTTATCCGGTAAAATATTTAATAATGTATCTACTACGTCTTTGTGCATTCCTGCACGGGGTGGATCTGTAATGACGATATCAGGTTGTCCGTTTTGTTTAATAAACTCACTGTTGAGCACTTCCTTCATGTCGCCTGAATAAAAGTGAGTATTTTTTATATTGTTTATTTCAGAATTTATTATTGCATCTTCAATGGCTTCAGGAATATATTCTATTCCAACTACTTTTTTTGCGCTTTTGGCAATAAAGTTGGCAATGGTACCTGTGCCTGTATATAAATCATAAACAGTTTCAGTACCGTTCAGATTTGCAAATTCTCTTGTTATTTTATAAAGTTCGTAAGCTTGCTCCGAATTGGTTTGATAAAAACTTTTCGGACCAATTTTAAATTGCAGTCCTTCCATTTCTTCCAGAATGTAATCGCGGCCATAATATAATTCAATTTGTTGATCGGTAATTGTATCGTTCCCTTTTTCATTAATGACATACATCAGAGAAGTTAAATCAGGAAATTTATCTTTTATTGCATCGAGCAGGTTCGTTCTTTTTGTTTTATCTTCATGAAAGAACGAAACAATTACCATTGTTTCGCCGGTGCTGGAAGTTCTGATAATTAATGTCCGCAGAAATCCTTTCTTTTCACGAATGTCAAAAAAATCGAGATTGTTTTCTTTTGCATACCGGTATATAAAGTTTCTGATTGGATTTGACGGCTCGGGCTGCAGCCAGCATTTATTTATATTGATAACTTTATCAAACATACCGGGTGCATGAAAACCAAGTGAATCAGAGTCCGAAAAATCTTTACCCGATTCAATTTCTTCTTCTGTCAGCCATTTTTTGTTCGAAAAAGTGAATTCCAGTTTATTGCGGTAAAATGTATTTTTTTCGGAACCCAGAATCGGGGATACTTCAGGAAGATCGATTCTGCCAATTCTTTTTAGTTGGTCTTCAACCTGTTTTTTTTTGTAATACAATTGTTTTTCATAAGGCAAGAACTGCCATTTGCATCCTCCGCAAGTCGCAAAATGTTCGCAAAATGCATCTACCCTGTCTTTTGAGTATTCATGAAATTGTGTTATGCGTGCTTCCTGGTAGTTTTTTCTTTTTTTTGTGACCTGTAAATCAACAACGTCTCCCGGGATAGCCAGTTTGGTAAAAACTACCATGTCGTCAACTTTGGCGAGTGCTTTTCCTTCCGCTCCAATATCCTGAATAAGTATATTTTCGTAAAATGGCTTTTTTCTTTTTCTTCCCATTGTTTTTTCTGCAAATATAGTGTTTATGCGGAATCTGGGCATTTTTAGGTCAAAGTTCTGGTTCCCAAATCTAAACAGCTTTTCCCATATTGGGAAAACAGGCTCTTAATAACCGACTTTAAGCATATTTGGAGGGAAAGTACTTTTATTACCGCAACATTTTTACTTATATTTGTTATGATTTAATGGTTGGTTTTATTTTCAAAAATAGAACTTAAAAAGGGGAAAGCATCTTCTGTATTTATGATTGGTTTTGTGTTTAGGGGTTTGTAAATCATCAATCATCTTCAAAAAGCGTCCATAGCTTTCCCCTTCCTTTTTTTTAAATGCCCGTGAGGGTATTTTTTTTGTCTTTAATTTCAGTATCCTTCTTTATCATTATCTTTGGCGCCAATGTTTTGTTATTTATGATTTCATTAGATAAAATACGCGTTAGTTTTGGTGGTTTTGATTTAATAAAGGAGGCCAGTTTTTTGATTACTCCCGAAGATCGTATTGGATTAATCGGAAAAAATGGTGCAGGAAAAACCACATTGCTGAAATTAATTGCCGGAAAACTGGAGCCAACTGCAGGTAATGTGGGTATTCCCAGGGATACCAAAATTGGTTATCTGCCGCAGGAGATGAAAATTACTGACCGAAACACCCTGATGGGAGAAACGCTTACTGCCTTTGAAGAAATTATCCAGCTCGAACATAAAATATCAGCTCTCAATAATGCCATTGCTTCAGAAACAGACTATCATTCGGAAGAATACCTGAAGAAACTCGACCAGCTTACCGAGTTGAATGAGCGATATTCAATTCTGGGGGGTGATAATTACACGGCTAACCTGGAGCAGACATTACTTGGGCTAGGATTTGAACGAACCGATTTTAACAGGCCTACGTCAGAATTTAGCGGCGGCTGGAGAATGCGTGTTGAACTGGCCAAATTGCTTTTGAGAAAGCCGGATGTAATTTTGCTTGATGAGCCAACCAATCACCTTGATATTGAATCAATTCAATGGCTGGAAGATTTTTTGAAAAATTACAAGGGTTCCATTGTTCTGGTTTCTCATGATAAAGCTTTTCTTGATGCTGTTTGCAACAGAACGATTGAAATTTCACTGGGTAAAATTACTGATCAGAAAATGAAATATTCTGAATTTGTGAAATGGAAAAAGGAACAACGCGAAATTCAGATGGCTTCTTTTCGTAATCAGCAGAAAATGATTGAAGAAACTGAGAAATTTATCGAGCGCTTCCGGTATAAAGCCACAAAAGCTGTGCAAGTGCAATCCAGAATTAAGCAACTTGAAAAACTCGACCGGATTGAGGTGGAAGAAGTGGATAATTCGCAACTGAATATAAAATTTCCTCCGGCACCACGCTCAGGAAGGGTGGTAGTTGAAGCAAAGAATGTTTCGAAAAGATACGACGATAACCTGGTGTTGAAAAATGTTGATTTTACCGCTGAGAGCGGTGAGAAAATTGCCTTTATCGGTCGCAACGGGGAAGGAAAAACTACATTGGTGCGAATTATTCTTGGCGAACTCGAATACGATGGAGAGTTAAAATTGGGGCACAATGTGAGGGTGGGCTATTTTGCTCAGAACCAGGCACAACTTCTGAATGAAACCCTTACAGTTTTTGAGACCATTGATGAAATTGCAGTTGGTGAGGTGCGGGCCAAAATTCGTGATATTCTTGGCGCATTCCTTTTTTCGGGCGAAGATGCTGACAAAAAGGTGAAAGTGCTAAGCGGTGGCGAAAAATCGCGACTGGCAATGATACGGCTGATGCTTGAGCCGGTTAACCTGCTTGTGCTCGATGAGCCGACAAATCACCTGGACATGCAATCGAAAGAAATATTGAAAAATGCGCTTATTCATTTTAGCGGAACCGTGATTGTTGTTTCTCACGATCGCGAATTTCTTGATGGAATGGTAAATTGTGTATATGAATTCCGCAATAAAAAAATTAATCAGCACCTCGGTGGAATTTATGAATTTCTTCAGAAAAAGAAGATGGAATCATTGAAAGAACTGGAGACAGCAACCAGAAAAACTGCAACCGATAAAAACAACCGGAAACAAAAATTACCGGGGAGCAATGAATTCAGTTATGAAGAGCGAAAAGAAATCTCAAAAAATATTTCGAAACTTGAGAAAAAGGTTACTGAAACCGAAGAGTTAATAGAGCAACTGGAAACGGAAATTTTAGAAATGGACCGAATTTTATCTTCCTCGGAGGTAGTCAGCGATCAATCCTTTTTTGAAAAATATGATGGGTTGAAAGCGGAACTCGAAAAAACGATGGAGAATTGGGGGGAAGTACATGAAGAGCTTGAAGGCTGGAAATCAAAAAAATACTGGTGATGAATAAAGAAGATTATATTTTTGGAACGCGCGCGGTTATCGAAGCCATTAAAAGCAGGAAACCTGTAGAAAGGGTGCTTATAAAAAAAGGACTCGACAATGAATTGTTTCATCAGCTTTTTAGCTTGATAAAAGAAAACGACATTTCTTTTCAGTTTGTGCCGGTTGAAAAAATTAACCGTGTAACACGCAAAAATCACCAGGGAGTATTGGCTTTTATTTCGGCAGTTGAATTTGCCGATATTGAAACAGTTGTGCCGGGATTGTTTGAATCCGGAGTCGATCCGTTTGTGCTGGTTTTGGACCAGATTACCGATGTTCGGAATTTTGGTGCCATTGTTCGTACGGCTGAATGTGCTGGTGTGCATGCTGTTGTCATTGCAGAAAAAGGAATGGCACGAATTGGTGCCGATGCTGTAAAAACATCGGCCGGGGCAATTCATACTTTGCCAATTTGCCGGGCTGCTAATTTGACTTCAACCCTTCAGTTTCTGAAAAATTCAGGAATAAAAATAGTTGCTGCCACCGAAAAAGCAACACAGTTATATACTGATGCTTCGTTGAATGGTCCAATTGCAATTGTTATGGGGGCTGAAGATAAAGGAATTTCATCATCGGTTTTAAAGCTTACCGATGAGCAGGTAAAAATTCCGCTGCATGGTAATATTGAATCGCTGAATGTTTCGGTTGCTGCCGGTTTGATGATGTACGAAGCTGTTCGGCAACGGAATTAATGGTTTACAGGAATTGTTCGTTTAAACGATTCTTCCAGAGAGATAAATGTCTCTGTACTTGCAATTCCGGGAATTTTCTGAATCCTGCTGCTCAGCACATTTTTAAGGTGTTCGTTGTCTTTGGCATATACTTTTATAAAAATGGCATACTGCCCGGTGGTGTAATGGCATTCAACAATTTCAGGAATAAGTTTCAGCTTTTCCACAACTTCTGAAAAAAGCCCTCCCTTGTCGAGGAAAACTCCAATGTAACTGCAGGTTTTAAAATCAACTTTGTTGGGACTGATGTGGTATCCTGAACCGATGATTACCTTTAAATCAATCATCCGGTTTACCCGCTGGTGAACTGCTGCTCTTGATACACCTACCTCTTTAGCAACATCTTTAAAAGGTATGCGCGCATTCTGGGTAATAATATCTAAGATATTCAGATCTATCTCATCCAGGTTATTTCGTAATGTCATTTTTTTACAATTTTCAATCAGTTTTCACAAAATGTAAATATATAGTAGTAATTATATCTAAATGCTGACTAAAATACACGTTTTGCTGTTTTTTTTGAACATTTTAATAAAATTTTAAACGAGTGTTATCTAATTGTTATTATAGCTCTAAAATAATTATCAAAAATCTATTATATCATAGCTTATATTGAATAAAAGATAATTTTATAATGTTTTGATATCAATAAGACAGCAAATTTAAAATTTATTAGAATGAAAAGTAAAAAAAGATGGTGGCTAATTTTAATACTGTTGGTTGTAGCAGCATTTCTTGGTGTCATTATTCCATCAGGATTGGGCGATGAAGATCTTTCTGGTCTTGTTGCAGGTGATACTGCCTGGATGATGACTGCGACTGCATTAGTTTTACTGATGACACCTGGTCTTGCATTTTTTTATGGTGGAATGGTGCAACACAGAAACATTATTTCTACTATGCTCCAAAGTTTTATTGCAATGGGAATTGTAAGTATACTATGGGTTTTGGTAGGGTTCAGTCTCGCTTTTGGAGACAGCATTGGTAATGAAGGATATGGTTTATTTGGCAATCCTGCTACTTTTTTTATGTTTAAAGGAGTTGGAATTGGCCCTCATCCTGATTTTGCCCCAACTTTTCCATTTGCAGTATTTGCTATGTTTCAACTAAAATTTGCCATTATAACACCAGCTCTTATAACCGGTTCTTTTGCCGGAAGGGTGCGGTTTAGAGCATACATGCTTTTTATATGTTTATTCAGCCTGTTTATTTATGCACCTTTGGCTCACTGGACCTGGCATCCGAATGGATTTTTAAGAAACTGGGGAGTTCTGGATTTTGCCGGTGGAACTGTTGTGCATATGTCGGCTGGCTTTGCAGCGTTGGCAGGGGCTTTGTTTTTAGGCAGAAGAAAAGATGCCAATAAACCTTTTAAGCCTGCAAACATTCCATATATATTGTTAGGTGCCGGAATGCTTTGGTTTGGCTGGTTCGGCTTTAACGCGGGTTCAGCATTGGCGGCTGATTCTGTTGCGGCATCGGCGCTTGTTAATACACATACTGCATCAGCCGCTGCTATGCTTACCTGGATTTTTTATGATGGAGCTTTGGGTAAAAAACCATCTGCGGTTGGAGCATCCATCGGACTGGTGGTTGGTCTGGTGGCCATAACTCCTGCTGCAGGTTTCGTTAATGTTGGGTCCAGCATTTTTATTGGGGTTATTGCAGCAATTATAAGTAATTACGCCATTACAGTGCGCACAAAATCTACCCTCGATGATACGTTGGACGTTTTTCCGGCGCATGGTATGGGAGGAATTGTCGGAATGCTTGCCACCGCGGTATTTGCAAATGAAGTTGGGCTTATACATGGAGAAATTACTACATTCCTGTACCATCTGTTGGCACTTGTTATTGTGGCAATATTTACGTTTGGAGGTTCATTACTTATGTACAAAATTACTGATTTAATTGTGCCTTTAAGGATTTCGCCCCAAGGTGAAAAAATTGGTTTGGATATTAGTCAGCACGACGAATCATACAACTTTGTGTATGTCGAAGATTAAAACATTCATAATCAAAACAAGAAAAAAGCCGGCTTCAAACCGGCTTTTTCTTTATTTTATTGGTACCTGCCGTTTAAAATCCATTTCGAGCGACATGAAGGTTTCTGTTCTCGCTATTCCTTCAACATTTTGAAGATTTTCGTCGATGATTTGCTTAAGGTGCTTGTTTGTTTTAGTTTGAATTTTTATAAAAATAGCATACTGGCCGGTTGTAAAATGGCATTCAACAATTTCAGGAATTTCACGAAGTGCCTCAACAACCTGTTTGTGAAATTTGGCCTTCTCGAGATGAATGCCCATATAAGCGCAGGTATTGTATCCCAGTTTCTGCGGATTAACGATAAATTCACTTCCCGAAACAACTCCAATGTTTAACAAACGCTGAACCCTCTGATGGATTGCAGCACCTGAAACTCCGCATGCGCGGGCAACTTCAAGAAAAGGAATGCGGGCATTTTTAGTAATTAGTTGTAATATTTTTTCATCGAGGGCATCAATATCGGCGGCCTGCTCGAGGTAATCTGATTTATTCATTTCGTGTATTGATCTTATAGTTTCAAATTATTAAACAAAAGTATTAAAAATTTATGATTGCTAATTAATCATGTTAAATAACATCACAATTATAATAATTTGTAAGAAATCAGGCTATATAATTACAGGCAATTAAAATGTTCTGAACATCAGGTTTTTGAAATTGCTTTCGAAATGTCGGCACCTGTAGGTTCCTGAAAAACCTTTAATTCAAATTCCGGAATTACTGCAAAAATGTGATCAAATATGTCGGCCTGTATTGCTTCGTAGCGCACCCATGCCTGGTCTTTACAAAATGCATAAATTTCTATCGGTAATCCCTTCCCCGATGAATGTAGTTGCCTCACCATAAATGTCAGATCGTGATTAATTTTTTGGTGCTGTTCCAGGTACATTTCGAGGTATTTTCGAAATACGCCCACATTTGTTTGGCGACGACCACTGATTGTGTCTTCTTCTGAGATATTGTGTTTTTGATTGTATTCCCGTACCTCTTTTTCTTTCTCGCGCACATAATCCCTGATAAGCAGGAATTTTTCAAAGCGGTTGAGCATGGCCGAATCGCAAAGTTTAATAGAAGTCATATCAATTGATACCGAACGTTTGATCCGCCTTCCACCCGATTCTTCCATTCCTTTCCAGTTGATAAACGACTCGGAAACCATTGAATAAGTGGGAATGGTGGAAATGGTTTTGTCCCAGTTTTGAACTTTAATCGTGTTCAGTGTAATATCGATTACCGTACCATCGGCGCCCCGGCTGCGCATTTCTACCCAGTCGCCAATTTTTACCATATTGTTGGCTGATAGCTGAATAGAGGCGACAAATCCTAAGATCGTATCTTTAAAAATTAACAAAAGTACGGCTGCCATAGCACCCAGCCCGGCCAACAAGCCTGTAGGATCGCGTTCAAGTAAAATGGAAACAATCATAATTCCTGAGAGGAAAAAAATCAGGATTTTTACAAGTTGGAGGTATCCTTTTATCGGCCTGTTTTGAGAAAAAGGAGTTGTATTGTATATGTCCAGTCCCGCATTCAGAACAGAATTGGATACAAATATTATTATGAATATGAAATAGAGCTGTGCTACTTTTAAAAGAAATCCGGCCAGCGAGAAATAGTAATCTTGCGATAAACTATTTAGCATTGAATCGCTCAGTTCGCTTAATTCCTGAGTAATGGGAGGATATGAAAAATCAGAAGTATAATAAAGAATCAATGCCGGCACCAGATGGGCTATTCCACTAAAAACTTTTCGTTTTATAAGAATGTCGTCCCAGGTAGTTTTTGTGCGTTTGGCGATACGTGATACAATCCGGATAAAAATTTTGCGGGTAATAAAATGCCCCAGCCAGGCCAGAAAAATGATAATCAATAATGTGGCAAATGCTGCTCCCGGTTTGGCCAGAAAGGAAAATTCACCTAATTCGCGAATGTTTTCAAGAAGAAATTTATAGACAGATCTCATAATCCGTGTAGATGATATTGTTAATTTTAGCCAAAAATAATAAATGCAGCGGATATGAAACGGAAGTTCTTTTTAATTCTTCTGATTTTACCAATACTTTCGGCAGGTCAGATAAATTATACACACTATTTCAAAAATAAATCATTGCGTTTCGATTTTTTACTGGGCGGGAATTCGGATGAGGTAATGGTTTATCCTCAGCAAATGAAACAGGAACCTTTTTGGGCAGGCTCAAAAACAAATTTAATTGATCCTTTTGGGTACGGAACTTATCGTTTCAGAATTTTCGATTTGAAATCTGATAGCCTGATTTTTTCAAAAGGGTTCAGCACACTTTTTCAGGAATGGCAAACTACTGCCGAAGCAAAAAAAATGAACCGCACTTTTTACCAGGCCGCCATTTTTCCCTTTCCCAAAAATAAAATAAGGCTCGAAATCGATGCCCGCCAGTGGGACGGAAATTTTAAAACCATTTACAAAACAGAAATCGATCCCGACGATTATTTCATTCTGAAAGAAGAACCCGCAGATTTTGAAACAGTAGCGATTCTCGATAACGGAAAACCTGAAAACAAAGTGGATATTGTAATACTTGCCGAAGGATACATTGAAAATGAGATGCAGAAATTTAAGGAAGACGCAAAACGTGTAACGGGTTACTTGTTTGAAGAAGAGCCGTTCAAATCTGAAAAGGATAATTTCAATGTTCGTGCAGTATTAACTTCTTCAAAAGAATCGGGTACTGATATTCCCGGAGAGGATATTTACAAAAACACGCGATTCAATGCAACGTTTTATACATTCGATGTCCCCAGGTATTTAACCACCAGCGATATGCGCACAATTTACGACGCTGCCGCTGCAGTTCCGTACGAACATATATATATATTGGTTAATACCGAGCGGTATGGCGGAGGCGGTTTTTACAATTTTCTATCCGTTTGTTCATCTGACAATGAACTTACAAAAGAGGTTTTTGTGCATGAATTCGGGCATGGGTTTGCCGGCCTTGGCGACGAGTATTACACCTCGGATGTAGCTTACGAAGATTATTACAACCTCGAAACTGAACCCTGGGAACCCAATATTACTACGTTGGTTGATTTTGAGAGCAAATGGAAATTGGCTGTTCCAGATTCTGTTCCGGTGCCAACTCCGCGAAAAATAAAATACAGAAATACTATAGGTGTATTTGAAGGCGGCGGTTACATGACCAAAGGAATTTACAGTCCGGTAATTGACTGCCGAATGAAAAGCAACGAAGCAAAAGCGTTTTGTCCGGTTTGTCAGGAAGCTATCCGGAAAGTAATCCGGTTTCATTGTGAATAAAAAAACGGACCCGGTTTCCCGGATCCGTTTGCTTTTAAATTTTTATGATTATCCGTATTTATACCTAAATTCATTTTTATAACTCACGCACGCCACAAGCAATCTGTTAAATAGAGCTTCCCCGTAATATCGCCGGTTAAATTTATAGCAGAACTCATCAAGGTAGTTTTGCAGGAATTCGGGCTTGATGTCATGGAATGTGTTTATCAATTGCCTCTTGGCGTTGCTTATTGCTATATGTACCCATGGCAACACTTCACCCACTTTTTCTTTTGGTATGACTTGTGAATTGTGTCTGGGGATATACCGTTTCAAATTCACATAAGATGTCGAGTCGTCGGTATCAACTTCTTCTGCACTGGAAGCCATGTCTTTGACGATTTCATCGATTGTTTCGCTTTTGAGATCTTCGATGACCCTCATTTTCAAATAACCTACCCGACGTGGTTTCTGGCCTTTCTTTGGCGATTCCACCATTGTGCTTTCTGCCATTACGAGTACTTTCGATTTCTTCTGGCTGCCCCTGCCACGTTTTAGCAGTTGATTTTTTTCCTCTTCAGGCACTTCCGTAGAGAAATACCCCTCGTCCAATTCAATCCTGCCCGCCAAAACATACTCCCCATCCCGTTTTCCCATCGAGTTGCGGAGCTTGTGCACCATGTGCCAAATTGGGTGATAGCGCTTATGCCCAAGTTGCCGTTGTATCTCTTTTGCCGAAAAACTCTTTTTTGTAGAGGTTAGAAGGTGCATCGCAATGAACCAGTAACGGAATGGAAGTTTCGATTTATGCATGACCGTCCCACTCTTTAGAGTGACCCTTGTTTTGCACTTCTTGCACTCGTACTGTTCTTTGTCCTTCTTCCAATAGTGGTCTTTTCCCTTGCACTTGGGGCAAACAACACCTATTTGGTCGCGGTATTCCTTAAACTTTTGCTTGCAGCTGGCTTCGTCCGGGAACTGTTCGATGAAATTGATTAACGACATAGCAATTAATTTTTATCAAAGATAATCAAATTAGGTAAATATACGGGTATTCATATTGATTTTTTTATTTTACAAATCTGATGGCACAATCAAACGATCATTACAAGGACTTAATTAAGTTACTTTTACCGGAAGAGATCTTCGAATATTTTAACATTGTCCA
>DATFJO010000687.1:0-2808 GCA_035269145.1 Tangfeifania sp.
GGTAGTTTTGTCAAATCAACCCAGCGATGTAATTGTTGATATTGGAAGTTGCTACACTGGAAAAGGAATTAACAACGGCCATTATCTGACATATAAACTGGAAAAAGACAAATCATCTGAAAGTTATGCCATGCTGAATCAGCAAAATACTTCAGTAAATGTGGTTTATACACTTACCGACTACAATTAGTTTTTACTCAAACTGTTGTTTTTCAAATCAGAGATTGATATTTTTAACCCAAACTTTTCATAAAATCAGAGGATGAATACAATAAAAGTTATTCGAATATTTTCATTTTTAGCTGTCCTTTTTGTTTTTAGTGCATTTTCTTCTTTGGCCAGCATTGTGGTGCTAAACGGCCTGACACACGAGAACCGTGCTCAACCGGGAGAAACCTACCGGGGAACCATTCAGATTCAGAATACAGGAAAAAATAACAAAAGTGTTCGTGTTTATCAGCGCGATTACTGGTTTTCGTATACCGGAGAAAGCAAACACGATGAGGCAGGAACCATGGAGCGTTCGAATGCTGGATGGATATCGTATAATCCGGAATTACTGACCCTTGATTCAAGTGAGGTGACTACCATAAATTTTGAAGTGAGAGTTCCGGGAAACGATGCACTTCGGGGAACTTACTGGAGTGTGATAATGGTTGAGGGAATTACACCACCCGATACTTCCCAAATTGAATCAGGCGTTCGAATTAATACTGCTATTCGTTATGCCGTTCAAATTGTAACAAACATCGGGAGTTCCGGGAGCAGCGATCTCGAGTTTTTAGGACTGGAACTTGCCCGTCAGGATGATCAGAATATGCTTTATGTGGCAGTTGAAAATACCGGGGAGCGGATTTTGAAACCCGAAATGAACCTGGAACTTTTTGATGAATCGGGAAATTCGGTTGGAGTCATCACATCGGACCAGCGAAAAACCTTTCCCGGAACTTCTATCATGTCGTCGCTTGTGCTGGAAGGAATAAAACCCGGAAATTACAACGGAGTTTTGGTAGCCGATTGTGGTGAGGATCGATTGTATGGCACCAACTTATCGCTCGAAATTGAATAATGTTTAAACGGTACGGTTTTATATGGATTTTACTTTTAGTTTTAGGATTTGAAGTCAGCGGCCAGCTTTCCAGTCCTGTTGCTGTTCAGTTTATAAGAAATAAAACCGAGTCCTTACCCAACAAGATTGTAAATATTCCATTTTTCATTAAAAACAGTTCAGAAAAGCCAATAACTGTAAGTGTTGACGTTGAAATTCCTGAACGATGGAATTTGATTACCAGGCCTGAACCTGCTGTAATAAAATCGGGCGAACAAAAATTTACTGTTACAAGTCTTCAGATTCCTTCGGCATTTTCAGTAGGAAGTTACACTGTTACTGTTTCTGTTTTGGATGCAGAAACAGGAAAAATACTTTCAGGCAATAAAACAGAAATCAAAGTAAATGAAATTGAAAACATTGCATTGCAGTTAATCGAATCGCCTGAACATGTAATGGCCGGAGAAGAATACACTGCACGTTATTATCTGAAAAACCTGGGAAACACAGAAAAGAATATTTTTATTGAAACTACAAACTGCGATGTTAAAGGTGATCCTGAAGTTAGCTTAAAGCCTGGAGAATCAAGAGAAATAACTGTTTTCAGGCAAACATCGGAAGAAATTTATAATACTCAGAAAATATTTTGTACTGTCAGGGCATTGCTTTCGGGCGAAGTTCAGGAGAGTGAATTTCGGCCGGTTATTGTTTTCCCGGTAAAAAATGCAAAAAGGGATCTTTATTTTCGTTACCCCGTAACTGCATCGGCTACTTATTTAGCCACAAATCAGGATGACAGATATCAATCGGCCTGGCAGTTTGAATTATCGGGAAACGGATCGCTCGATCCGCAGGGCAAACACCAGCTTGAATTTCTGGCCAGAGGGCCCAACAGTTCGGAACTGAGCTTCCTGGGATTGTATGATCAATATTACATTTCCTACCAAAATAAGAATCTGGAGCTTTCGGTGGGTGAAATGTCTTACAGTTTTACACCGCTTACAGAATCTTCCCGTTTTGGATTTGGAGTGGAAAGCAAACTCATTTTAAACAATGGGTTGGGATTTGGTTTTACTTATGTAGATCCCAGGTTTTACGGGGGCATTAAAAATGAAATGGCGTTTTATTCCCAATTTGAAAAAGACCGAAATAATAAAGTAGGGGTTTATTATGTGCTGAAAAATAACGAAGGAATTGAAGATGAAGTTTCCCTGATAAGTTTAAATACTTCATTTCAGCCCTGGAAGAGAACAACTTTAGAGGTGGAAGCCTCCCGTGGATTTTTTGGTGAGATTGCAGACAATGCATTCAGAGGAAACCTGAATACGCAATTTTGGATATTCAGGGCAGCCGGAAACTATTTTTATACCGGAAAAAATTACCCGGGATATTATTCCAATTCCACATTTTATTCCGGATCATTATCCGCACAGTTAACTCCAAAAATTAATGCGGGGGTTTATGCGCGCCAGGATTTTACCAACGCCCAGTTGGATACATTTTTTGTTACGGCGCCTTATTCAAAGTCGTTTCAAACATTTTTGAATTACAACATTGCTCCCCGTACTTATCTCAAAATTTATTTGCGGGAATATGAGCGAAAAGACAGGCTGGCTTTGGATAAATTCCACTACAAAACCCGATCGGTAAATTCACAATTCCGCCAGAAACTGAACCGGTTTGAATATTCACTTCTGGGTGAATACGGACAAACAACAAATTTTTTATTGGATAAAACTCAGGATACCTACCGGGGAACG
>DATFJO010000688.1:0-5107 GCA_035269145.1 Tangfeifania sp.
AGCCGGACAAAAAGTCCACGAAGAGTATGGGGGCGTTGTTCCTGAGCTGGCCTCACGCGCGCATCAGCAAAATATAATTCCGGTAGTAGATATGGCCATTCGGCGGGCCGGAATTTCAAAGGAAGAAATTTCGGCAGTAGCTTTTACGCGTGGTCCGGGTTTGCTTGGTTCGCTGCTGGTTGGCACTTCTTTTGCCAAAGGATTTTCGCTGGCATCAGGCATTCCACTCATCGAAGTGAATCACTTGCAGGCTCATGTTCTGGCGCTTTTTATTCGTGAAAAAGAACTGGAGTTTAATCCTCCCAAATTTCCTTTTTTGTGTTTGCTGGTTTCAGGCGGAAATTCGCAAATAATTAAGGTTGATGATTACCTGAAAATGGAAGTTATTGGCCAAACCATCGACGATGCGGCAGGCGAAGCTTTTGACAAATGTGCCAAAGTAATGGGATTGCCTTATCCTGGAGGTCCGCATGTCGACCGATTGGCCAAAGAAGGAGATCCAAACCGATTTGAATTTTCCAAACCTTCCGTACCCGGCCTCGATTACAGTTTCAGCGGACTGAAAACCAATTTCCTTTACTTTCTGCGTGATAATTTAAAAGGAAACGAAAATTTCATCGAAGAGAATAAAAACGATTTGTGTGCATCTTTACAGCATACCATCATCGAAATTTTGTTGAATAAACTGAAAAGAGCAGCCAAAGAAACCGGAATCAAGGAAATTGCCCTGGCTGGCGGTGTTTCGGCAAATTCCGGGTTACGAAGTGCATTAAAAGAAACGGCACAGAAAAGAAGATGGAAACTGGTAATTCCAAAGTTTGAATATACCATGGACAATGCCGCCATGATTGCAATAACCGGCTACTACAAATATATAAAACAGGATTTTGCGGAACAGAATGTGGTACCGTTTGCACGGACGCAGCTTTAAAAACCAAAACTGATTTTGCCTGATTTTTTAATTCAGCAATAATTTTAACAAGTTTGTAAAACAGAGATTTGCTGTTTTCATTTTTATTAAGTGTTGTACTATATATTTCAGGAGGGTTAAAAAATCTTATAAAAAATCAGCAAGATAAACCCTGAAAATCAGCAGCTTGTTTTTGCATTCGATTTTTACATTTGCTTTTTTTGTGAATTATGAATTATTCAGTGTAAAGTGAATTATAATACACATGGATACTATTCAATATATGGGTTTGTTGTTAAGGGGTCTCAATAACTTAATTCAAAAGGCATGAAACGGATATTAGTTGCAGAAGATAACAGATTGATACTGGAAACAGTTGCGCGCAGTCTTTCAAAGGAAGGTTATGATATTATAAAAGCGGATGATGGCAAGGACTGCATGAATAAAATGGCAGGCAATCAGATTGATTTAATCATAACCGATTTGTATATGCCTAACTTAAACGGATTAGAGTTAATTTCATTATTGCATAAAGATATTAATTTCCGCACTCCTATTATGGTGCTTTCTGTTGCAGGAGCAGAAGAAAATGTAATGAAAGCTTTTAATATGGGTGCAGACGATTTTATGGTTAAACCTTTCAGCTTAAATGAACTTAACGTTAGAGTTAAAAAACTTTTGGCAATGAAAAATTAGTATATTTGTACTAATATTATTGTCAAAATTTAATTAACGCATCATGTCAGATTTTACTTCGGTAAAATTGATTTTCACTATTACATTAGTCTTTTGCTTCACATTTTCTGTTTTTTCTGAAAACAAGCCTGTCTTTGATAAATCTTTTTTCCCAAATACAAGTTCAAAATCTTCACGTCACTTAAATAGCTTCATCAGTAAAAAAACATTTGATGCTGATGTTAAAGAATTTAATAATACTGCTGGTTCGGATGGTGCGGGTACTGATTTTACGAAACTTTCAGGAACCCATACTTATACAGCACTCAGACTTGAAAGAACTGAGTTGCCAAATGTTTTTTTGCATGTTGTTGATGAAGATTCAATACAGGTTAATCAGTTAGAATCCGAAGAAGATTCCACACAAAAAAGAGAACAGTTAATTGCAAATAAAAATAACCCGAAAACAGATAATAGTAAAGAAAACAGTGAGTTGCAGAAGAAAAAGAATTTTCCGAGGTCATTATTAACCGGGGAAAAACTGCTTCATATTTTTTTGAGCGACGCTAAAGCTGAAAAATTAAAAAAAGAATTAATCATTTATGGTGAAAATCATGTTCCTCAGAATTTCAGGAACTTTTATTTCGCATTAATTGATTTATTTTTTCAATATCCGGTAATATTTGTTTTCGTAATTTTTATATTTATTTTCATAATAAATATTATTAGTGTAATACTGATTTTAAATTACACAGTAAGAAGGAAAAACCATAAAGCAAGATATGCTGAAGTTTATGAAAGGATGTACGAAGAAATATTGTTGTCGTACATATTTGGGGAGATTGAATGGGACAAGGTTTTAGTCCGCTTACAGAAAATAAATAAGCATCGAAACAGGAGAATTTTAACTTCGGTACTTCTAAATTTTCATGAAAACCTTAAAGGCGAGGTTGAAAAATTTATTCCGGAGATATTTTATAATCTCGGATTGTATAAAGATTCGCTTAAGTTGGCAAACTCTTTCAATTCATATAAAAAAGCACAAGGCATTCGGGAGTTGACTTATCTCTATCCGAAAGGAGCAAAGGAAATAGTTGAGAAGTACGTAAATTATTCGGATGATATGGTGAGGGCCGAAGCTCAAATGGCATATATCAGGCTTAATCAAAAAAATCCGTTTGAATTTTTAAGTAATTTAACAAAACCAATAACGCGCTGGACACAGCTTTCAGCTTTTTATATGATTCGATTATATCAGTTGCCTGTTCCTTCATTTTCCAACTATCTGTATTCAAATCATCCAACTATTAAAAATTTTAGTTTGCAGATGATTACATATTTTCAGCAGCTTGAAAATATTCCGGAAATTCTTGATATGCTGAATAGCAGAGTAGAGCGAACACGGTATTTGTCATACAAAGCTGTTAACGATCTTCGACTTTATGAAGGAAGAGTTTCGATTAGAAAGAAATACAGAAAAGAAACATATAAAAATAAACTTGAAATAATAAAAGCCTTAAAGAATATTGGAACTGAGGAGGATTTTCAATTTCTTGAGATTATTATCAAGTCAGAATCAGTTTCATTGAAACTGGAAGCTTGCCGTTCCATGTATTTTATGAATCAGGAAGGACGTGAAAGATTGGTTAAAATGAGTAAAGAACCTAATTCTGATATTGAGCAATTTATTGCTCATATTACGGATAATAGAAATTAGAAAATGGGTGTAGAAATTATTAGAACCGTATTTGAATCATTTTTTTTAATATATGCCATTACCGTTTTTGGCGTATATTTTACCCTTGCCATTGTTTCCGCCATTGAATTGAATAAAAACCTGAAAGAAACAAAAATCACAAATTACGATGCCCTTCATTCTTCTCCTTTTGCCCCAACTATTACAGTATTGGCGCCGGCATATAA
Source organism: Tangfeifania sp. (assembly GCA_035269145.1). Taxonomy (GTDB): domain Bacteria; phylum Bacteroidota; class Bacteroidia; order Bacteroidales; family Prolixibacteraceae; genus Tangfeifania. The sequence goes on from DATFJO010000688.1 coordinate 3,509, forward strand.
TGAATCGGTTACTATTGTTGAAAATATAAAAGCATTGCACGGACTTTATTATCCAAGTTTTGAGATAGTTGTAATAAATGACGGTAGCAAAGACGAAACACTCCAAAAAACAATTGAAGCTTTTGAACTGGAAAAAATACCGTATGTAATTGATTACAAAATACCGTGTAATGAAGTCTTGGGAATTTATAAATCCAAAAAGAAATCATACAGCAACCTCACAGTAATTGACAAAGTTAATGGAGGAAAAGCTGACGCTTTAAACTCAGGGATTAATATTGCAAAAGGCGATTATTTTGTTTCTATTGATGTAGATTCAATCATTGATCCTCATGCACTTAAAAAACTTATAAAACCTTTTTTTGAAGAAACCGACAGGAAAGTGATTGCCGCCGGCGGCGTAATACAAATTGCAAATTCGTGTAAAATTGAAGATGGTCAGCTTACTGAAATTAATGTGCCTGATAAATTTCTGCCCCGTTGCCAGGTGATTGAATACAGCCGATCGTTTTTAATGGGCCGGCTTGCCTGGAGCCGACTTGATGGATTGCTCCTAATTTCAGGAGCATTGGGCATTTTTGATAAAGAGGTGGTGATTAATTGTGGCGGATACTTTACCAAAACAGTGGGCGAAGATATGGAACTGGTGGTTCGCATGCGCGAATACATGACAAACATTGGCAAAAAATATAAAGTAGTATATATTTCTGATCCTCTCTGCTGGACAGAAGCTCCTTCAAGTTTGAAGGTATTGGGGAGCCAGCGAAATCGCTGGACACGCGGTACTATCGACACAATCTTACTTCATAAAAATATTTTCTTTAACCGAAAATATGGTTTTATGGGAATGGTTTCGCATCCATATTGGGTCTTTTTCGAGTGGTTGGCGCCTTTAGTCGAAGTGCTGGGCATCATTTATTTTATTGTTATTGCATCTCTTGGGCAACCTAACTGGACATTATTTGCAGTTATGTTGTTCTTTGTATATTTTTTCGCAATCACCTTTTCAACTTATGCCATTCTTTTTGATCATCTTGCATATAACAGGTATAACCAGAAAAAAATGATTCTTAAACTGGTATTAACATCATGGTTAGAACCAATTTTATATCATCCATTAATTGTTTACTGGGGGCTCCGGGGCAATTACGACTATTTTATCCGAAAGAAAAAGGCCTGGGGAAATATGACCCGCACCGGATTTGCAAAACCAAAATGACAAGTAACGGAGTTTATTATGAAAAAAACAAATAGCTGGGCGGTTGATTACAGAATGATTTATTTCTTAAAGGCATTTTTGATGGTGTTGATTCTTCAATTTTCAGGTTGGACCAATAATGCAAATGCCCAAACTTTTGATGAGGCAAGGGATTTGGCATTAAATGGGGAAAGAGCCAGGGCTCGTGAAGTTTGCAGGGCAATTCTGGACAGAGGATTTAACGCCGATGTTGCATTGCTGATGGGTAGAACTTTTGCCTGGGATGGAGAATATGATTCTGCACGTGTTTATATCAACAAAGTGCTAAAATACAATCCTGATTATATGGATGCTATTAGTGCAATGGCGGATGTAGAATATTGGTCGGAAAATTATTCAAA
>DATFJO010000689.1:0-7946 GCA_035269145.1 Tangfeifania sp.
AAGGTACATTCAAAGAAAATAAATTTGCCCTGGCTTTTGCCCGGAGTTTTTCGGAGAAATGGAGCGCCGGAATTCAACTGGATTATTTTCTGCAAACATTTCCCGAAAATGAACGCTCTTACGGTTTTGCCACATTCGAAGGCGGTGTAATTTTCCATCCCTCAGAAACATTTACACTTGGAGCGCATGTTTTTAACCCGGTTTCCGGAGGAATTGAAACTCCGGCCGGCAAAACTGAAATGCCCATGGTTTTCCGGGTTGGAGGGAATTACCGGTTTAATGAAATGTTGATGATAGCTTTCGAAACAGAAAAAGACAATCAAAATCCGGTGCTAATTAAAACCGGCATCGAGTTTTTTCCGGTTGAAAATTTTGCCCTGCGGCTGGGTGTTTCCGGGAAACCGTTTAAATACACGGCCGGAATTGGCTATCATATCGGAAATTTTAGCGCTGATGCCGGGTTTGGTTATCACGGAAATTTGGGGTTCACACCTTCAGTCTCGCTACAATTTGACTGGTGATGAGATGGCAGTTCACACATATTATTTTTTTAGGATTTATCTTTCTTTCAGTGGTTGGAGCCGCTCAGACTCCCGATGCAAAAGCACAGATGGAAGCCATTATTGAATCCATTCTTGAAAATATTGATGAAGAAACCGACGGCACACTGATTATTGAAGACCTGGAAGGATTTGCTGCTGATCCGCTAAATATAAATACGGCCGGGCGCAACGAATTGTCGAAGTTACATCTGCTGAATGACATTCAAATTCAACAGCTTTTAAATTACAGGAAGGATTTTGGCCCGGTTTATTCCATTTTTGAGTTAAATGCAGTGGATGGTTTTAACCCGGAGTTGCTGAAAAAGATGGAACCTTTTATTTGGTTCGGGCCGGTTGAAGAAGAACCTGAAAGCCTGAAAGAGCAACTGAAATACGGAAGACATGAAGTATTGCTTCGGACATTGGGCACCGTGCAAAAACCGAGCGGATACAAGCAGAGAGACGATGGCACAATACCGTTTGAAGGGAACCGGTTTCGGTATTATTCGCGTTACAGATTTCGTGCAGGCAACGATATTTCTGCTGGTGTTACTGCCGAAAAAGATCCGGGCGAAGCGTTTTTCTCCGGTTCCAATAAAACCGGGTTCGACTTTTATTCCGGCCATATTAGTTTCAGGTTGAGTTCTGTTTTTGAAAATTTTACGGTCGGAGATTTTGTGGTTCGATCCGGTCAGGGACTGGTGCTTTGGCAGGGTTATTCGTTTGGTAAATCAGTTTATGCGCTCGAAATTTCAAAAACCAACCAGGGAATCCGGCCGTATACTTCAGTTGACGAGAACCGGTTTTTCAGGGGCCTTGCTTCAACCATAAATCTTTCAGGCACACGAGTGAGTTTGTTTTATTCCCAAAAACACAACGATGCCAACCTGGTTTTAACCGATTCGCCTGGGAACTATTTTACCAGCCTGCAAACTTCGGGTTACCACCGTACCGAAAATGAAGTTTCGGATGAGCGCAGTGTTAAAGATGTCAATGCCGGCGCCGTAATTTCAAAGCAGTTTAATCATTTGAAAATTGGATTTACGTTTTTGCATCGTCAGTTTGAACTGCCGTTTGTCCGCAGCGATCAACTTTACAACCGGTTCCGCTTTTCCGGCGACAATAATTTGGTTGCCGGCACCGATTACCTTTTCAGCAAAGGGAAATACCAGCTTTTTGGCGAGGCGGCAATCTCCAAATCCGGAGGAAAAGCATTTTTGCAGGGAGCAGTGGGGCATTTACACGACCGGCTGCAACTGTCAGCTTTGTTTCGTCGTTTCGATAAAAACTATCATGCACTCTGGGCCACACCGTTTGCCGAAGGCAGCAGTGCTGAAAATGAAACAGGCCTCTATTTCGGTACCCGAATTCTGCCTGTAAAATTTGTAACGCTTCATGCTTATTCTGACTTTTATCGTTCAAAATGGGTAAGGTTTACTACTGCCGGTCCGTCCGCCGGATGGGAAGTTTTCTCACAGGCCGATTTCCATTTTTCTGAAAAATTTGAACTTTACCTGCGATTCAAGAATGAAACACGTGATCACAAATTCAAGGAATCTGGCCGGTACATCAATCTTCCGGAACAATTTCGAAAAAGCAGAATCCATTTTCAATACTTTTTTTCGGAAAATGTAAAATTGAAAACACGTTTTGAACATGTTTTTTATAATGGACTTGAGTCGGAAAGCGGATTTATGATTTTTCAGGATGCACAATATTCTTCAAAATCAATTCCTTTAAATTTATCGGCCCGGGTGGCGTGGTTCAATACAAAAAGTTATAATTCAAGAATTTATGCCTATGAAAACGACCTGCTTTATACATTTGCCATTCCGGCTTATTTTGGAAAAGGGTTTCGCACATATCTAAACCTGAAATATAAGATTTCAGAAAAAGCAGAAGTGTGGTTTAAACTGGCCAATACCCTGCGCAACGATGTTGAAAACCTGAGCTCAGGGTACAACGAGATTCCCGGAAATCAAAAAACCGAGGTAAAATTTCAGTTAAGGTTGAAATTATAAGGATGAATTCTTTACTTTGCCCCGTTATTCAAAAATCAACAGATGGAATACAATTTTGACGATATCCGCCCGTACACTGATAAGGAAGTTAAAGAAAAAGTGAGGCTTATGGTAAAAGACCCGGCTTTCGACCGGGTGCTGATGCACCTGTTTAAAGTGCGGCCAAAAGTTGAAATAGTAAAACTGCAGTTGCGGAATATGCGCAGCATCAAACAATTGCAGGGTAGTTTTGTGTATGACTTGCTGCGGTGGATTATTAATAAAACATCCGACGGGCTTACTTATAAAGGGCTTGAAAACCTGGACAATAAAAAATCGTACCTTTTTATCTCCAATCACCGCGATATAATTCTCGATGCGGCACTGCTGAATTACCAGATTTTTGAAAGCGGGATGAATACCACGCAAATAGCTATTGGCAACAATTTGCTGCTTTACGACTGGATTAAGCACGCCGTGAAACTGAACAGGTCTTTTATTATTAACCGGGACCTCACAGCGCGCGAACTGCTGGAATCGTCGAAAAAAGTATCGCATTACATTCGCAAATCAATTACTGAAGATAACCTCTCGGTGTGGATTGCACAGCGCGAGGGAAGAACAAAAGACGGAAACGATAAAACCCAGCCCAGTGTTTTGAAAATGCTGAATATGAGCAATGATAAAAGTTTTGCTGAAGGGGTAAATGCATTGAACATTGTTCCGGTTTCCATATCGTACGAAATTGAACCCTGCGGCCTGGCAAAAATGAAGGAGCTTATTAAAAAGGAGCATTACAGCCAGATGAAAACAAGCAAAGACGATTTGAAAAGTATGTCGATGGGAATGTTCAACCCAAAAGGCAGGATGCGGTTTGTGTTTGGTGACCCGATTGAATTTGAACCAACCGATGCAAAAACAGCCGACCAGAAAAATGAACTTTTTAAAAAACTTGCCAACGAAATCGACCGCCAGATTTATCTCAATTACAAATTGTGGCCTTTCAATTACATTGCCTATGATTTGCTTACACAGGAAGATGATTTTAGAAACAGGTACACACCCGAGGAGAAAAAGAATTTTGAAATTATGATTCAGCAGGCCATGATTCATATCGATTTTCCGATAACCGATATCCGGGAACGCTTCCTGAAAGTGTATGCCAATCCGGTAATTAACAAGTTAAAAGTTACTGAATAGCAGAATGATGCCAACAATTATCTGGGACTGGAACGGAACGTTGCTTAACGATCTCGACTTGTGCATCGATTCCATAAATGCCTTGCTGAAAAAACGATCGCTGAAACTGCTCGACCATGCTTCCTACAAAGAAGTGTTTTCATTTCCGGTTAAAAATTATTACGAAATTATCGGGTTCGATTTCTCGAAAGAAGACTTCGAAATCCCGGCAAAAGAATTTATCGATTTGTATGACAGCAGCGTAAAAAATTGTCCGTTGCATTTTTCGGCAGTTGAAATTCTTGAATTCTTCAGGCAAAAAAAATATCCTCAGTTTGTTCTGTCGGCCATGAAACAGCCGATGCTGGAAAAAACATTGAAGCACAACGGAATTTTTCATTTTTTTGAGGGAGTGGCCGGGTTGAACGATCATTATGCAGTTTCGAAAGTGGAACGCGGAAAAGAGTTGCTGAATGAATTCAATATTGATGTACAAAATACCTGGATGATTGGCGACACCGATCATGATTTTGAAGTAGCCCGCGAGTTGGGCATCAGATGTATTTTGGTGGCCGACGGGCACCAGTCGGAGGAAAGGTTAAAAGAAACCGGAGCCGAAGTTGTGTCGTCGCTTTCAGAATTGAAGGAGAAATTCGCTGAATTTTAAAATATATCCCGTTTTTTGATATCGCGGATAAAAAGTTGCAGGCTGGTTTTTCCGCGGTATTCATTTTCGGCAACTGAATAACACACATCAAACGGCAACCCGGAAGTAATAAGGTCAAATTTATCGGATTTATTAAAAGCAATTCCCGGAAAAATTCCCGAGTTAACATCCGGTTCTACCAGGTCGAGCTTCAAGTGTTCTTTGTTTTTTCCTACGAGACGGCTGGTGCCGGCATCAAAAACATCTTCGGTTACAAATACCGGTGTCATGTTATGGGGACCAAACGGGGCGAATTGTTTCAGAATCCGGTAGAAACGGGGAGTAATCTCACTCAATGTAATTTTTGCGTCAATATCAACAGTTTGAAGTTGTTGCAAATCGGTGACCTGATTTTTAACAATTTCTTCGAAACGGCGACGGAATTCAGGAACATTTTCAATTTTAAGCGTCAATCCTGCCGCATACATGTGTCCTCCATAAGATTCCAGCAAATCGCTGCACTGCCCAATGGCTTCATATAAATCGAAATCTTTTACCGAACGGGCCGAACCGGTAGCCATGCCATTCGATTCGGTGAGAATAATTGTAGGCCGGTAAAACTGCTCGGTTACCCGCGATGCCACAATCCCGACAACTCCTTTGTGCCAGTCGCGGTTATAGAGAACTGTGCTTTTCATATCAGCCATCTCCGGATCCTTCACAATCATGTCGAGTGCGTCCTGCGTAATATCGCGGTCGAGTGTTTTGCGGATTTCATTGAATGAGTCAATCTCTTCGCCCAGCAGGTCCGATTTATCTTCGTCGCGGGCCACCAGTATCTGCACCGATTTTTTTCCGTGCTCGATTCGTCCGGAAGCATTCAGGCGCGGCCCGATTTTAAAGACAATGTCGCTGATGGTAATTTCGCTGCCGTTAATTCCGGCAAAATTGATAATGGTTTGCAGCCCAACTCCCGGGTTGGAGTTCAGTTTTTTCAGCCCGTAATACGCCAGCACCCTGTTTTCGCCGGTGATGGGAACAATATCCGATGCAATGCTCACTACTACCAAATCGAGCAGGTCGTAGATTTCTTCCAGTTCAACATTGTTTTTCTGGCAATAGGCCTGCAGAAATTTGAAGCCCACACCACAGCCCGAAAGTTCTTTGTAAGGATACGGGCAATCGGGTTGTTTGGGGTCGAGCACAGCAACTGCCGGCGGAACTTCGTCATCGGGATTATGGTGGTCGCAAATCACAAAATCGATCCCACGCTCTTTGGCATTGGTTATTTTTTCCACTGCTTTAATGCCGCAGTCAATTGCAATAATCAGCGAAAAACCATTCTTTTCAGCATAATCGATACTTTGGGGCGAAATTCCGTAGCCTTCTGTGTAGCGGTCGGGAATGTAATATTCGATATGTTCAATTCGTGGTTTCAGAAAAGTGTACATCAAAGCAACCGAGGTAGTTCCGTCTACATCGTAATCGCCGTAAACCAGTACTTTTTCCCGGTTGTTAATGGCCAGTTCGAGCCGGGCTACGGCTTTCTCCATGTCTTTCATCAGGAACGGATCGAGCAGATCGCTCAGCCGCGGACGAAAAAATGCCTTGGCATCGTTGAACGTTTTTATACCCCGCTGCACCAGCAAACGGGCGATGGTCATATTCACGTTCAGCGCTGCTGAGAGGTGTTTTATTTCGTTTAAGTCGCCTTGTTTTTTGAGATTCCACATTCTTTCCATACCTCTTTTTCTATTCCTTCCCCTGTTTTTGCAAAGATATAAATTAAGGTTGACTAAATACGACAATCACAAATTGGTTATAAAATTGTGATATTCAACTTTACCAAACCGCTTAATTAAAAAGCCAAATCGCATCTTTTATTATCTTTGCCAAAATTTTGTGCTGCCTGGGTGCTAATGAATGGGTTTCAGGCAGTTTTGTTTTATAAGAACTATTTTTCTGACAAGATTAAGCAAATAATATGAGTCATTTGGAATTGAGTGAACAGGAAGTTATCCGGAGAAATTCGTTAAAGAGAATGCGCGAGCTGGGAATCGATCCATTCCCGGCGGCTGAGTACGAAATAAATGCTGCTTCCGGCGAAATAAAGGAGAAGTTTAACGAAGAAGAAAATAATTTTCAGGAAGTTAAACTGGCAGGCCGCATCATGAGCCGCCGGATTATGGGGAAGGCTTCTTTTGCAGAGATTCAGGATACAAAAGGGCGAATCCAGATTTATGTAAACCGCGACGAAGTGTGTCCGGGTGACGATAAAACAATGTACAATGAGGTGTTTAAAAAACTGCTCGACATTGGCGATACCATCGGAATTGAAGGATTTGTTTTCAAAACCCAGATGGGCGAAATTACAGTTCATGTGAAAGCTTTTACTGTGTTGAACAAATCGCTGCGGCCGCTGCCGGTAGTTAAGGAAAAAGAAGGAAAAACCTACGACGCGTTTACCGACCCCGACCAGCGCTACCGTCAACGATACGTGGACCTGATTGTGAACCCAAAGGTGAAAGATGTTTTTATAAAACGCACAAAAATTGTCGATACCATCCGTCAGATGTTCAATGAATACGGATATCTCGAAGTTGAAACGCCCATTCTTCAGCCTATTCCCGGCGGAGCTGCCGCGCGGCCGTTTGTTACGCACCACAATACGCTTAACATGCCGCTCTACCTGCGAATTGCCAACGAACTTTACCTGAAAAAACTGATTGTAGGTGGTTTTGAAGGCGTTTACGAATTTGCCAAGGATTTCCGAAACGAAGGAATGGACCGCACGCACAACCCTGAATTTACCGCCATGGAAATTTATGTGGCGTACAAAGATTACAAGTGGATGATGAATTTCACCGAACAAATTGTAGAACGCGTGGCACTGGCGCTGCACGGAACCACGAAAGTGCAGGTGGGCGAAAACCTGATTGATTTTAAAACGCCGTATCCGCGGGTTACCATGACCGAAGCCATTAAAGAACATACCGGCTACGATATTTCAGGAAAATCAGAAAAAGAGCTGTTCGAAATTTGCAGCAAGCTCGACATAGAAACCGACCCGAGCATGGGCAAAGGAAAGCTGATTGACGAAATTTTTGGTGAAAAATGCGAGCATTACTACATTCAGCCCACATTTATTACCGACTATCCGGTAGAAATGTCGCCGCTTACCAAACGCCACCGCGAGAACCCGGAACTTACTGAACGTTTTGAATTGATGGTTTCAGGGAAAGAAATTGCCAATGCCTACTCCGAGCTGAATGATCCAATCGACCAGCGCGAACGATTTGAGGAGCAGTTAAAGCTTTCGGAAAAAGGCGACGATGAGGCGATGTTTATCGACCAGGATTTCCTGCGGGCACTGGAATATGGTATGCCGCCCACGTCGGGAATGGGAATGGGAATCGACCGGCTGACCATGTTCATGACCAACAGTCCGTCAATTCAGGATGTGCTCTTTTTCCCGCAAATGAAGCCGGAGAAAAAACAGGTGGAACTCACCGAAGAAGAAAAGCAGGTGCTGGAACTGCTGAAAACCGAATCGCCGGTGGAACTGGAGGCCATAAAAAC
>DATFJO010000690.1:0-3673 GCA_035269145.1 Tangfeifania sp.
TACCGATGGCATTGCAATAATTGGTTTGCCGCCGCGGCTGAGTGATGCGCCACGCAGGAAGTCGATTTGTCCGCCTACACCCGAGTAAAATTTGGTTCCGATTGAATCGGCACAAACCTGCCCGGTAATATCAATCTGCAAAGCTGAATTAATAGCTGTTACTTTCGGGTTTTTGGCAATTACATTCACACGGTTGGTATATTTTACGTCGAGCATGGCAACTCCCGGGTTGTCGTCTACAAAATCGTACAGGTTTTTGGAGCCCATCAAAAAGGTGGCTACCATTTTGCCTTTGTCAATTTTTTTGTTTTTGCCGTTCACCACGCCTTTGTCAACCAGCGGCAAAATACCGTCGGCAAACATTTCGGAGTGAACACCCAAATCTTTGTGGTTACCCAACATCGAAAGCACAGCATTTGGAATAGCGCCGATTCCCATTTGCAGGGTAGCTCCGTCTTCCACCAGCTCGGCTACATATTTCCCGATTTTGCGGTCGGTTTCATTGATAGGGCCCGGATCGGCAGCAATCAGTTCGCTGTCGTCTTCCACAAACAGGTCGATTTCGTTGATGTGAATCAACGCGTCGCCAAATGCGCGCGGCACATTTGGGTTCACAATGGCAATTACGGTGTCGGCTTTTTCAACCGCTGCCAGTGTGGCATCAACAGAGGTTCCGAGCGAAACATAGCCAAATTTATCGGGTTTGGATACCTGAATCATGGCTACGTTTACCTGCAAATAACCTTCGCGAATCAAACGTTGTGTTTCCTGCAAAAATACGGGGATGTAATCGGCATAACCTGCCTGGGTTTGTTTCCTTACATTGGCGCCCACAAAGAAAGATTCCAGTTGGAATATTCCTTCAAACTCGGGGTCGGCATACGGAGCGTGACCCTCGGTGTGGATGTGCTGAATGCGCACGTTTCTGAATTCCTGGTTGCGGCCTCTCTCGCACATTGCCTGAATGAGCGGATGAGGTGTTACAGCAACACTGTGTAAATGAACCCTGTCGTTCGATTTAATCACTTTTACTGCTTCCCTGGCACTGATAAATTTTATATTCTTCATGCTATTTCCGGTTAAAAAATCGGGTTTTCAAATAAAGGCCGCAAAGATAAAAAAAAGGTCTCCTGTTTTAGGTTTCGAATATCTTTTCTTTCTGTTCAAAACCTTTTGTGAACTATTTGTTAAGCACCTTGTGAAATTCTCTGATATAAGTCAGTATTTTCTTTTATGCACCATTCCGAAACAGCTTATCAAAGGGAGCAAATTTGCGAATGCATCCATCGGGACCATTCAAAGTTTCTCCACTTCTTCCACATAATCGTACTGCAAATCTTCATGCATCAGCGAGAGGGCTTTTTTTATGCGTTCCACCTGGCGTGCATACATATTTTGAATTACCCGGCTGGAACGGCTTTTTAAACCCGATTCTTTCATTTTTTGACAGAAATAGATGAGAAGTTCAACCTCGGTTTGTTTGGAGCCCGAAAAGCGGATGTATTTTCGGGTGGTGCGCAACACTTTTCTCAGGGTTTTTTTGGCGAGGTAAAAACTGCTGCGGTTCAGGTGGGTAAATTGTTCGTCAATTTCTTCTTTTACTTCCTGTATAAAATGTTGCTCGTTGAACGATTCAAAAAGCAGGTAACTCAGCAGTTCCTTGTTTTCTTTTTTGTATTTGGCCAACCTGATGCAAACATCCTGGAGTTGCTGTGGTGATAAATTTTTTAGCTCTTTTTTTATTTCGCTTATTGAAGCTGTTTCCATGGAACAAATTAATTGCGTGGTACCGGGTTGCCATATATTTCAATCCAGTCGAGACGGGAGCAGGCGGCCGACTTTCCGCCGGGCATAAGGTCGGTAAACCCAATTTCCTCCACATTTGAAAGATCCGGATTTTCAGTCACACCTGTTTCCACAATCCGCTCTGCATCCAGTTTGTGCCAGGTAATATCTGCGATGTTGAATTCTTTAATTCGCCAGTCGGCTGAAGGGCCGTCAGATAAATCACTCACCAGCCACGTTCCGTCCGCCAGTTTCAGTGCAATCCGCAGTTGCCGCAACCCCGCTTGTTTGCTGCGCCACCTTATTTTTGCGAAACCTGTTAAATCAACATTGCCGGATTTGTGTTTCAGCGTCACCATCCAGTTTTTGAGGCACAAACCAGACCACACATAGTACGGATCGTCTGCCGGCCTGTCGTGGTGGCTTTTTTTCAGGCTGTCCTGTCCCGGGCCATACAACTCAACCAGTAAATCCGGATTTTCAACATGTTTTTGAGAAAGGGGAATTTCTGCCGGAATTTCTTTCCAGTCTTCCCTGAAAAACAACGCAGGCCGATAGTCGGATTGGGCAATTACGTGGGTGAACCCTGAAATGATCAAAAAAAGTCCGCAAATAATTGTTCGCATCAGATCAGTTTTTCAGGTTTCGTTCTACTTTGTCAAGTAACTCTTCTTTATTGATGGGTTTTGTCACATAATCGTCACAGCCGGCATCCAGGGCTTTCTGACTGTCGCCTGCCAGTGCATAGGCAGTCTGGGCAATTACCGGAACGTCTTTATTCATTTTTTTGATTTCGCGGGTGGCTTCATAGCCATCCATAACCGGCATTTTTAAATCCATCAGGATTAATGAAGTGTTTGGATTTTCCTTAAACATTTCTATGGTTTGTTTCCCGTTTACAGCACGTAACAACCGGTAATTTCCTTTTGCCAAATATACCTGCAGCAGGGCATAGCTTGTTTCGTCGTCTTCTGCAATCAGAATGATTTTCGCGTTTTTATCAGGCTCTTTATTCATGTTTACTTTTTGGTAAAATTATTAAAATTTTGCAAAAAAAATAAATGCAACTGACTGCATCAAAATTATGAAGGCTTGGCTATGGATTTATGATTTGAGCAAATTGTTGTAAATGGAGTAATTTTCGTCATCAAATACACAGAAAGTAACCTTTTTTATTTCTTCATGTTTTTTCAGAAATTCGGAAATTTCATGAACCGCAATTTGAGCGGCCTGATGTTTTGGGTAACCATACACGCCGGCGCTGATACTGGGGAATGCAATGGTTTCGATGTTGTTTTCCACAGCAACTTCCAAACTGCGGCGGTAGCAGGAGGCCAGTTTTTTTGGTTCGTTTTTATTGCCGCCCTGCCAAACCGGCCCAACGGTATGGATAACATATTTTGCCGGCAGTTTATATCCTTTCGTGATTTTGGCATCACCGGTTTCACAGCCATTTAACCGGCGTGTTTCTTCAAGCAGTTCTTTCCCCGCTGCCCGGTGAATGGCACCGTCAACTCCTCCGCCACCCAGTAAAGTTGAGTTGGCTGCATTAACAATTGCATCCACATTCAATTTTGTAATATCGCCTTTGTGAAGTATAATATTTTTCATGCTGTTTATTCATTTCAGTTTTTTGCAGCCAGATAAATTTAAAAAAAACAACAGACACACACCAGTAAATTTATCCCTTTTAATGAAATGTTAATCTAACGCATTTTCTATTTTTTTCAATAATAGTTTCCTGAAAAATGGAAGATGGGCCTAAAATAAAATGTCATTCCGAATTGAATTATTTTATCGGAATGACATTTTATTTCAGGTTTTCAAAAGGTTTTTACAGTTCGTATAAAACAGGTTTTCCCAAACCGGTTTTTTCGAGCTGTTCCAT
>DATFJO010000691.1:0-9229 GCA_035269145.1 Tangfeifania sp.
TTTTTTATGAAAAGTTTCAGGTATCGAAGCTTTGCTGACTTTTGATTTGTATACCAGATGAATCAATTTTAAAGGTCGAGATGCAAACTTTCTCCCTTAATCCATAAATACCAGTTTCCGCTTTGCACCTCCTGTTTCAAAATAAAAGTTTTATCATTTTGGGTACGAATTTTAAAATAATTGGCAGCCGGAAAACCCGGACTGCTTTCTCCCTGGTACCACCTGTCCAGAATTTCAAGAACATCGAATTGATATTCGTCGAGGTAAAATCGTTTCGGATATTCATCGGCTTTGTAACCCGAATGGCACTCAACTTAACCGGAATTAAATCGTTCATATGTTTTATTTTGGCTTTTAGCTAAATTAGGCAGGAATGAATAAAATAACAAATGGTGCATTTTCCCTTGTTTTGGAAAACCAAATAACATGTATTAACTTTAATGGAATCTCAAAAAACATAAGTTATGAAAGCCTGGGTAATCGAAAAAATCAGTGATTTAACAAATGAGGATAAACCACTGTCTCAGAAATATTTACCAAAACCTGAAGCAAAGGAAGGTGAACTTTTGATAAAGGTAAAAGTGTGTGGCGTATGTCATACCGAGCTCGATGAGATTGATGGACGTACACCGCCTCCTGAATTTCCGGTGGTTCCCGGCCACCAGGTAATAGGAATAGTGGAAAAATCGAATGTGAAGAATGGGGAAATAAAGGTGGGCGACAGGGTAGGAGTGGCCTGGATCTTTTCGGCGTGTGGAAAATGCGAATATTGTAGTTCGGGTCAGGAAAATCTTTGTTCTGATTTTACAGCTACCGGCCGCGATGTAAATGGAGGCTACGCAGACTACATGACGGTTCCCGAAAAATATGCTTACCCGATACCTGATGTTTTCACCGATGAGGAAGCGGCTCCGCTTCTTTGTGCAGGAGCCATCGGTTACCGTTCGGTAGATTTGTGCGAAGCAAACAACGGAGACAATATCGGCCTCACTGGTTTCGGGGCTTCGGCTCATTTGGTGCTGAAACTTATTAAATTCAAGTATCCAGATTCGAAGGTGTATGTTTTTGCCCGTAATCCAAAGGAAAGGGAATTTGCCCGGAAACTGGGCGCTGACTGGGCCGGCGATTCAACTGAAAAACCACTGGAGAAACTGCATTGCATCATCGACACCACTCCGGTTTGGAAAACAGTGCTTGCTGCGCTTGCGTTTCTGAAACCCGGCGGGCGACTGGTTATCAATGCTATCCGAAAGGAAAGTGTGGATGAAGAACACCTCAGGGAATTTGACTATGCCAAACATTTATGGATGGAAAAAGAGATAAAAAGTGTAGCCAACGTTACCAGCGACGATGTTCGGAATTTTCTAAAAGCCGCCGCCGAAATTCCCTTAAAACCTAATGTGAAAGTTTATCCTTTTGAAGAGGCAAACGAAGCTTTAATGGATATAAAAAACCGGAAAATCAGGGGAGCCAAAGTGTTAATGATTTAAAATTCAACTTTTCATTAACTAAGAAATAAACGGTAGTTAAGGGTTCATTTTCTCAGGTGGTTTCTTCTCTTTTGGGAAGTCGTCGTCCTCAAAATTGCAAATCATTAAACCGGCTTTTTTTATGAGGTAATATGCAATTGCCAGCGCCACAATAAGCACTCCGATTCCAATGATGGTTTCGCCGTCTAATTCTTCAATTTTCAAAATAACAATTTTACGGGCAAGTGCTATAATTGCCACAAGAACAACTACTTCAACATGTACTTGGTTTTCTTTGAGATAAACTTTAATAGTGTCCAGTAATTCAATTCCAATAAGAACCAATAGAAATACCCCGAACAAATCCATAAGATCATCCAAATCTAAAAGCAGGTATTCTGAAGAAACAATATTTTTGACAAGATAGTAACCCAATTCTAAGGTGGCCAGAACCAGGATAATGGACATCATTACAATCAGGACGTGTACTATCCCTTTTTCAATAAGTTTGGTAATTTTTTTCATGTTGCAAAATTGATTTTGCAATAAATTTATTGAATTAAATTTAAGATAAAAATACATTCGGCCTGGAAATGCAAAATGAGGATTATTTAAGTTGAAAAGTTATACAAACGGTATACGAATCAATTTAAATTTCAACCCTCTTTATTTTGAATAATACTTTTCAGGTCAGAGTATGGTTTTAGTTTTAATATTTTGGAATTAATGGTGAAATTCGTTTTTTTAAGGTGTACAAATCACTAAATTTGCACTCGCTTTCAGTAAAATAAAATTATAGCAAACAATATATGGCTTTCGTAACCAAAATACTTGGAAAAATACTTGGGAATAAATCCGAGCGGGATATTAAAGAAATCAATCCGTTGGTTGAAGTAATTAAAAGAGAGTTTGACCGGCTGGAATCCGTTACCACCGACCAGCTTCGTGAAGAAACTGATTCAATTCGCCAAAAAATAAAGGAGGCAGTGAAATCAGAAGAAGATCAGATTGCCGAATTAAAAATACAGGCCGAAGAAGCAGAGGTTCAGGACAGTGAGAAATTTTACGAACAAATTGATAAACTCGAAGAGGTTATCAATGATAAACTGGAGGAAGTGTTGCAGGAGTTGCTCCCCGCAGCTTTTGCCGTTGTAAAAGAAACAGCGAAACGTTTCAAGGAAAATGATAAAGTAGAAGTTACTGCCCGCGATTACGATAAAGATTTGGCTTCCTCGCGCGACAGCATTGCAATTAAAGGCGATAAAGCCATCTGGAACAATAAATGGATTGCCGGCGGTACGGAAATTACCTGGGACATGGTGCATTACGATGTCCAGTTAATTGGCGGCATTGTACTTCACCAGGGAAAAATTGCGGAAATGGCCACCGGGGAAGGGAAAACGCTGGCTGCAACTTTGCCGGTTTTTTTGAATGCACTTGGCGGCAGAGGAGTTCATATTGTTACGGTAAATGATTACCTGGCAAAAAGGGATGCCGAATGGATGGGGCCGATTTTTGAATTCCACGGACTTACTGTTGACTGTATCGATAAGCATCAGCCCAACTCCGAACAACGCAGAAAAGCATATAACTCTGATATTACTTACGGTACCAATAACGAGTTTGGGTTCGACTATTTGCGCGACAATATGTCGATTAATCCGGAAGACCTGGTGCAACGCAAGCATAATTATGCCATCGTTGATGAGGTAGACTCAGTATTGGTGGACGATGCGCGAACGCCTTTAATTATATCCGGGCCGGTGCCAAAAGGCGAACACCAGCAGTTTGAAGAATTGAAAAGCTATGTAGAAAAATTGTACAAAGCTCAACGCGATTTGGTAAACCGTATTTTTATCGATGCAAAAAAGCTGCTTACAAAAGAAAATGCCACCGATGGCGAAAAAAAGGAAGGTGGATTGCTGCTTTTACGTGCGTATAAAGGATTGCCCAGAAATAAATCCATTATCAAATTTTTGAGTGAAGAGGGCATGAAGTCTGTAATGCAGAAAACCGAAAATTTTTACATGCAGGACAATAACAAAAATATGCACATTGTTACCGATCCGCTTTATTTTATTATTGAGGAAAAACAGAATTCGGTTGAGCTTACCGATAAAGGAATCGATCTTATTTCGGAGGGATTTGAAGACCCTGACTTTTTTGTACTGCCCGATATGGGAGCAAAAATGGCCGAACTTGAAAATTCTGATATAAAAGAAGAAGAGAAAATAGAGAAAAAAGATAAGCTGCTTCAGGATTATTCGGTTAAATCGGAACGTGTACACACCATCAATCAGTTGCTCAAAGCCTATACCATGTTCGAAAAAGACACCGAATATGTAGTAATCGACAACAAAGTGAAAATTGTTGATGAGCAAACCGGCCGTATTATGGAGGGGCGTCGTTACTCCGATGGACTTCACCAGGCGATTGAAGCCAAAGAACGTGTGAAAGTGGAAGCCGCCACCCAGACCTTTGCCACAATTACCCTTCAGAATTATTTCAGAATGTACCACAAACTGGCTGGTATGACCGGTACTGCCGAAACTGAAGCCGGTGAATTCTGGGACATATATAAACTGGAAGTGGTGGTAATTCCAACCAACCGCCCGATAATTCGCGATGACAGGGAGGACATGGTATTTAAAACGAAACGCGAAAAATACAATGCAGTAAGTGATGAGATAGTAAATCTGAACAATGCCGGAAGACCGGTGCTGGTCGGTACAACTTCAGTTGAAATTTCGGAGTTGCTGAGCCGTATGTTGAAAATTAAAGGCATCAAACACAATGTGCTGAATGCTAAATTACATGCCCGCGAAGCTGAAGTAGTTGCCGAGGCAGGCCGTACAGGAGGTGTAACCATTGCAACCAACATGGCCGGTAGGGGAACCGATATTAAACTGACCCCGGAAGTCAGAAAAGCCGGCGGTTTGGCAATTATCGGTACCGAGCGGCACGATTCGCGCCGTGTAGACCGCCAGTTGCGCGGGCGCGCAGGACGCCAGGGTGATCCTGGATCTTCGCAGTTCTATGTTTCGCTCGAAGACGACCTGATGCGTCTGTTTGGTTCCGGCCGTATTACCGGCGTGATGGACCGTCTCGGTTTGCAGGAAGGCGAAGTAATTCAGCATTCCATGATTTCGAAATCCATTGAACGGGCCCAGAAAAAAGTTGAGGAAAATAACTTCGGAATTCGTAAGCGCCTGCTGGAATACGACGATGTGATGAATTCCCAGCGCGAAGTAATCTACAAAAAACGTAAACACGCATTATTTGGTGAACGCCTTGAGGTCGATGTCCTTAATATGATGTACGATTCAGTGGAAGAACTGGTTAATACCTATTATGGAACTGATCAGTTTGAAGATTTCAACCTTGAACTGATGCGTTTGCTTTCAATGGAGTCTCCTGTTTCTCAAGAGGAATTCAAGAAATTGAATGTAAGTGAAATTACTGAGAAAATTTATGAAAAAATGATCAACGGCTACAACCGCAAAGTTGAGTCAATAGCCAAACAGGCTTATCCGGTCATTAAAAATGTGTATGAAACCAAATCGCAGGTTTACAAAAATATTGTAGTTCCGATTTCTGACGGAAAAAGGGTTTTCCAGATTGTTTGCAATCTTGAAAAAGCTTACCAGAATAAAGGTAAAGAACTGGTAAAATCATACCAAAAACAAATTGTGCTGAACACCATCGATGAATCGTGGAAAGAACAACTCCGTGAGATGGATGACCTGAAACAATCGGTGCAAAATGCCAGCTACGAGCAAAAAGATCCGCTTTTAATTTATAAGTTTGAATCTTTTAACCTTTTCAAAGTGATGGTTGAGAAAGTGAATAAAGATGTCGTCTCCACACTTATGAAGGGGCATATCCCTATTCAGAGTCCTGACCAGGTGCGGGAAGCAGAAACCCGGAAGCGTACCGACATGAGCAGGTACAAAACTCAGAAATCTGATTTGCCAGGCATGGAAAATCCAATGGAAGGTGCCAATGCCCAAACTCAGGAACGCTCGAAACCACAACCTGTGCGTGTGGAGAAAAAAGTGGGACGAAATGATCCATGCCCGTGTGGCAGTGGAAAGAAATATAAACAATGCCACGGCAGAGGTGGGGCATAATAACTAATTACCTAAAGAAAGGAAAATGATAAACTTGCTGAATTATATTCACTGGAATGTTAGTCCCGAAATTTTCAATCTTGGTCCGCTCTCCATTCGGTGGTACGGTCTTTTGTTTGCCACCGGATTTTTAATCGGTTATTACATTGGCGAAAAGATGTTTCGCTCAGAAGGTGTTCCGCAAAAATGGATCGACTCGTTGTTTTTCTATATCATTATTGCCACCATAATCGGAGCCCGGCTGGGCCATGTATTCTTTTACGGCTGGGATTATTACTCCCAGAATCCCGGAGAAATTTTAAAAATCTGGCATGGTGGACTTGCTAGTCACGGTGGTGCACTGGGTATCATTATAGCGATGGTCATTTATTCAAAAAAGGTAACCAAAAGAAATATTTTGTGGACCATCGACCGGATTGTGGTGCCCACTGCATTGGTAGCCGCATTTATTCGCACCGGCAACCTGATGAACTCTGAAATTTACGGTGTTCAAACCAGCCTGCCCTGGGGGTTCATTTTTGAACGCAACAATGAAACGGTACCAAAACATCCCACGCAAATTTATGAGGCCCTGACATATTTAATATCTTTTGGAGTATTGATGTACTTGTACCTGAAAACACGTTCAAGATACAAGCAGGGATTACTGACCGGCGTATTTTTTATCTTCATTTTTGCTACCCGGTTTTTTATCGAATTCATTAAGGAAGACCAGGAAGCATTTGAAGCCGGAATGGCACTGAATATGGGACAATGGCTGAGTATACCGTTCGTTTTGCTGGGAATATTTCTGATAGTCAGGGCTGTAAAAATGCCCGAGAAACATTATAAAAATCCCAAAGAAGATCCCAAAGATTTTAAGAAAAAGAAAAGAAAATAACATATTTTTGCACTGAAAATGGTTTTAAAAGGGAATCCGGTGTAAATCCGGAGCTGTACCCGCAGCTGTAAACTTTTTGTAATTGACAGCATTTTATGTCACTGTCGGCCGGGAGGAAGATGGGAAGGCCGCTGTCAATGAAAGTGAGCCAGAAAACCTGCCATTTTTAATAAATGCTTTCGGGAATAAAAGCGACGGTTTAAACACCTGACGTTTTATTTCCCCGTTTTTAAAATGAAGGGGAATGAAGAATTTAAAACTGATTTTTTTACTGACGATTGCTCCTTTTTGGAGCATTGCTCAAACCAACAATTTTAGCCTGGTGGAATATTTTCCTGCACCAGGCCAGCACATAAACATTGAATCAGTTGGTACACCTCAAGCCGCGGAGCAAATGACCGGCGAAGTGGAAAAGATGGTTTCGCTTGGTAGTTTCGGCGGCTATGTTATTCTGAAATTTAACAAAGCCTGCGGGAATGATACGCAAAATCCGTACGGTATCGATTTTACTATTTTTGGAAATGCATTCGACGGTTCTTCCGAACCAGGCGTAATTTGGGTGATGCAGGATGAAAACAAAAACGGATTACCCGATGATACATGGTACGAAATTGCAGGCAGCAATTATTTTCATTCTGAAACAAAAAGAAATTACGGGGTTACTTATTATGAAACTGCCACACGCGACATACTGTGGGCAGACGATTCCGGGCAATCCGGTTGGGTAAAAGCCAACAATTTTAATTTGCAGGAATATTATCCGCTGCCTGAATTTTTTGCTGATTATCCGCAGGATTCTGTAAAATTTACCGGTACGCTTCTTTCCCCGGCTATCGACAGTTCAAGCAATCAGCAAATAATAAATAAAGCTTTTGCTTTTGGCTATGCCGACAATCATCCGCGTCAGCAAGGTGTCGATTTCTCAATTCCGGATAATCCGTACACATCAGCGATTGAAGGTGCCGGCGGCGATCCCGTCGATATTTCGTGGGCGGTTGACAACCTGGGAAATTATGTTGAGCTGGATTCCATTCATTTTGTGAAAATCGTTTCGGGAGCCTTGTCAAATACCGGCCGCCTTGGGGAAATTTCAACCGATGTGGCATGGCTGGCTGATGTGGAACCGGGAGCGGAAGTTTCTGATAAAAATGAACTGCTTGTTATTTACCATCATCCTGAAAAAGTGCTTTCAGGCGACACATTGTTGCTGGAAGCCAATTATTTTGAAAATGGAAAAATTTCAAAAGGAAATGTAAGTTATACTTCATCAGATGAGTCTGTTGCCGAAATAGATGAAACTGGAAATCTGATTGCAAAACAAAAGGGCGAAGTTACGATCTCCATTTCAGCGGGAAGTGAAGTTAAAACCGAAACAATGAAAGTTGTTGTTCCTGATTCCATTGAAATTCTTTCTGATTTTTCATCAATGTATCCCGGTGATTCGGTGTTACTTGCGGCCAATGTTTATGACAATGAAGGTGAAAAACTGGACATTTCGCTGGTATTTTTTTCCTCAAATCCTGGAGTTGCTGAAATCGTTCAAAATAACAATCAGTTTTGGCTTCGTGCAATTCAGCCCGGCGAAGTGGAGTTGATTTATTCGGTAACAGGTTTTGATTTTCAGAAATTACAAACTGTTAAAGTGCTTTCAGAAAACGACAAAATTCAAATCTATTTTTCCTGTAAAACAGCCAATGAAAACGTGCTTCCTTTTCAGTGGATTGAGGTTGGGCCAACCGAAATGAACGGTTTTGTCAGCGAGAGAGAAAAGGATTATTCCGGCCTGAACCGGCTTACACTTTTCCACGCTTTGGTGACCGGCTTAACCAAATCGGGAGTGAATTTTGAATTCAGGGACGACGATGCAGCAAACGGCACGCTCTATTTATATTCAGTTGAAAAGGATGGAATTTTCACCTACGGCTGGGGCGGAAAAACCGATCCCGAAGCTTTCGCGCGTGGCTGGATTGCCCGGCTGAACAACTCGCAGTTTATCAACAGTTTCAATAATGTTGAAATTTCGAATGGCGACACAGTTGATTTGTACCATGTTCAGGATATAACTTCACCGTGGATTTACAGCCGGTTGCTAACCAATAAAGATTCAGCAACAATTAACGATGAAGTAGAATTGTTTTTGGAGCAAACCAACTGCATTTATTCGAACCGTGAAATAACTGAATATGATTGGCAGCCCGTTAAAAATGGCGAAATCATTCATGATGACAATTCCTGGTTTACGGGTGCCGATGGAAAAATAAATGTACGGATAGAAACCAATCCGCCTTTAACTTTTTATTCAGCAAACAATGCCGTTCTGATAAAAGAAAGAATTACAACTTCGGCTGAAATTTCTGAATTCAGCCAAATAAATGTTTATCCGAATCCTGTTGAAAATTTGCTGATGATTGATGGGCATGGATTTCAAAAATACAACTTAAAACTGACCAATCTGAACGGAAAAGTTTTAATAAAAAAGCATTCTCAAACAGGATTGATTCATTTGGATATGAAAGTTTATTCGCCTGGAATTTATCTTCTGCATGTTCTGCAGAATGGTAATTTTGAAACCTTCAAAATCATTAAAAAATGAGGATGAAATTCATTCTTACGGGTTTAATGATTTTGCTGGCGGGAAAGTTTGTTACAGCACAGAATGTTTCTGATTCGGTTTATATTCAGGAAATTCAGGTGCTGGCAAAACGAAAAATAGAGGAAGCAGGGCTGAAAATTACCCGCCCCGATTCCAT
>DATFJO010000692.1:0-2166 GCA_035269145.1 Tangfeifania sp.
TGAATTGAAAACCTTTAAACTGAATTGCTCAAAAAACGAAATGCTCAAAACATCTCTTACCGGGTTTGGAAAAACATTCAGCATTTGGTCATTCTCTGTAATATCACTTCCGGTATTGAGTTCAATAGTAATCCAGTTTGAAACCGATGAGCTTTTCCCTGAACTGCTGCGAACGGTCAGTGTGACGTTATACCTTCCCCAGTCAGCATAAGTGTATGATACGTTTTTGCCCGAAGCAGTGCCGCGGTCTTTAAAATTCCACTCGTAAGAAATAATGCTGTCATTTGGGCTTTCGTCGTACGATAATTCACCATAAAACTGAATTTCGTTATTTGTTTTGCCGGAATAAGTTGAAACTACAAAATCGGCTACCGGGCCATAATCGAAAACTTCAATGTTTTTATGATAGGTTCCCTTATTGCCATAATTATCGGTAACAGTTAACTGAACAACGTATGTCTTTTCTGTTGTAAATTCGTGGCTCACAATTTCTCCCGTTGCCGTATTTCCATCTCCAAAATCCCATTCGTACAAAACAATTTCAGAGGCATCTGCGGAAGGCATCGAACCTGAAGCATCGAAGTTTACAGATAATGGAAGATTTCCTGAAGAAATATCGGTAGTAAAAGCTGCAGTTGAAAAGGCGGTATCGTTTAAAGAACGTTTCCACATTCCTGCTCCCATTGTAGCAATGTGCACGGCAGGTTTACCTGAACCATCGGTCCATATTTTCCCGCTACGGGCTGCCGGAAACCAATTTCCTCCGTTTTTTGGGTCACCGGTAAAATCTTCCCAAACCACTGATTTGTCGGCTTGAATTGTTCCTTTTAAAAAACTTATTCCTTTGGTCAAACCTTCGCCACCACCTCTCAAATGCACCGATGTAAACAAGGTACTGTCTATTCCGCAAAGTCCTCCAAACAGCACCGGTTTTTGGTTGGTAAACCAGGCGCCTGGCGGTCGAATAGCAAATGCGTCATCTTTATTTAGGAGCCGGGTAAAAGTTTCTCCTTTGTCATCCGAAAGCCAAAGTTCCCAATCCGGTGAAACATTGCGCGTAACCATTAAATAAGTAGTGGTATCACTGTTCCAAACTGAAATATCGCCATTGTGGCCCCAGCTATCGTTCAAATTTTGGTCGCTGCCGTTTACTTTCAGCTTTACAAAATTGTAACTTCCATCTTCTTGCTTTTCAATGCGGAAAGTGCCTTTCCAACAGCGCAAATACAAAATATCAGGATCGTTGGGGTCAACATGTACACGACGTGTTAACGTACTGCCAATAACAGGTTTGCTAATATCTTTAAAATAATATTCAGGATTGTCTTTTATCAACTCAAAAATATTTTCGGTAACATAAAGTGCATCATTGGTCCCCACGTAAACCCGCTCTGGTTTATGAGGATCGGATTGAATGGTAGCAATCCGGTTTAAGCCGGAATTTAATCCTTTTAATGCAGCGCCAGATTTTCCATTTATGACTTCAGCCCACCCCCACCCCGGGTTTTGGGTGTCCACGTCGCGATAATACAGCCAACCTTTATCTTCGATCAAAGCACCGCCAAAACCATCGGTTCTTCCGGCCAGTACTATAGTTTTGTTTCCTTTAACAATTCCCAGGGCATCTACATTCCACAAAGCCGGGGCAAATTTTTGAGTCCACGACACACCATTGTCCCAACTTTCAGTTATTCCGTTGTCTCCCATTCCCATGGCTACATAATTTTCAACTCCGGCAATATCCCACACCCAGGTTGATGCAGTGCCGTTGGTAGAATAAAAATTAGTCCCGTTTTTGGTATGGTTCACATGACAGATGTTCACCACCCAGTCATCGGGTTTTGCCGCGTCCCCCCTGAAAGTAGATTGCTGACTCATGGCAAATACTCCCCGTTTTATACCTTCCACTTCCCAGTTTCCAGGATAATAATCGTACGTTCGGCAATGGCTCCAGTAGGCATTCCAACCTACATCGAAAGGTTCAGTGTCGTCCTGTATTTTTAAAATGCGGTTAACATGCCCCATAACTTTACCGTCCTCCACTAAAAACCGTCCTTCTGTCAGCGCATTGTCGAGGTAGTTTCCGCCAGTGTTGAGCACACCTATTAATACATGGTGGGTTTTGTCGTCTGATTTTGGATAGACTTTTGGCCGCCAATGCGTTTG
>DATFJO010000693.1:0-16435 GCA_035269145.1 Tangfeifania sp.
GCTTCAAAAATTCCATCTTTCTGCCAAAAACTTTTTTCAGTTGAAAGTAATCCTGTTGTAAAATCAAACTTGGCAGGTATAAAACCGGCAGGCATTTTCCAAATCATTCCTTCAGCACTTTCCCGGCGGGTTTCGATGATAATTTTATCGTTTATTATAATGTTTTTACCATCGGTAAATGTGTGCAAATCACCCGGCATAGAGTAATTTCCTCCGGGAAGGTTTTCCGCCCACAAACTTTTGGTCGACCATTTTTCTTTATCGAGCGTGTTCTTTGTGAAATTATCTTCAAAACCAACTTCCCACTCCCTGAAAAAACTAAAGGCATCAGTGTCTTTATACTTGAAGTACTTTATTAAATGGGGCAGTTTTTTCATTTCGAAGTAATGCTGCTCTTTGCTGTAATCATCGGTTTTTTCCCATTTCTTTTCATCTTCGAGGTATTCTTTGCGGGCTTTAAAATCATCGGATGAAATGATCTCCTTTAGTTCAAGAAAACGCCTGTAATCCATCGAATCTTTTACATCGTAGTAGTTTTTCAGCAACGACGATTTTTCAAACTTCAAAAAGAATTTTACATCATCGCGGGAAGCGAGTTCCTTAAACCGTTTCCACTTTTTGAAAGCATCTGTTTTTTCAAATTTCTTTTTGTCTTTTAAATAATCAACCCGTTTTTTAAATTCTTCGCTTTCAATGGTTTCTTTTAGTTCATTATACCTTTTCAGGTTATAACTGTCAACGGTTTCGTGGTACAGTTTTAATTTTTTTGAATGTTCAAATTTGAGGTATGATTTGATTTCCGGATCTTTTTTAAGCGCTGCAAATTCCTTTTTCAGCAACTTGTCGGTTTTGGGTGCGTCTTTCAGCTCAAAATACCTTTTCAGCTTTTCAGATTCATAAAAATTATTGTGTTTTTTTAGCGTTTCCGAGTTGTGTAAATCAAGATAAGCTTTAATTCCCGGCGACTTTTTCAGCTTGTTGAATTCTGCCAGCTTTTTTTCTTCAGATGAACCTCTAAAAGTTTCACGTTTTATTTCATCCTTTTGTTTTTTATAATTTCCTTTTTCAATAAAATCGAGCAAAGAGCGGTATTCATTTATCAGTTCTGAGTCTTTTAACGACTGATAGCGTTTAAACTCCGCCGAATCTTTTACTTTGAAATACTTTTTAAAAGGCTTAGAGTTTTTAAGCTTTTCGTATTCTTCTAACTGGTTGTATTCTTTGCTGTCCTTAAAATGAAGCTTCTGAATTTCAGCTTTACGTTTTTTAAATTCATCGGATTGAATGTATTTTTCCAGTTCGAGAAATTCTTTCAATTCGTCGGATCCAGCTACTTCAATGAATTCTTCGTAATCTTTTTGCAGCAAATCGCGCTGCATTTCAATTTTTTCAACGGGTTTTATTTTACCAAGTAGCTGAAGGGAAAATATTTTAAAAGACATTGGCCGGCTTTTATTGGTTTATATTTTCAAAAATAGAAATTTACCTTGTTAATTCTAAAAATATTATCACTATTAGTTGACTTGTGGTGTAAAAGTTTTCAACCGTTTTTGTTGTTTTATAGTTTTTTCAGCCACGATTCGGCATTTTTCAATTCTGAGCACTGCTTGTTCTTAACTGCAAAATCGAACCCCGGCTGTAATGCGTATGCGCCATATTCGCCTGATTTGCTCAGGGCAATGTAGCCAATCTGATGCTGTTCGTAGCCGGGTATTTTTTTCACAATTCGTTTTACAGCTTCCTCGCAGGCTTTTTTGGGAGACATGCCACTGCGCATAAATTCTACCACCAAAAATGATCCAAGCGTTTTCATCACCAGTTCTCCGGAACCTGTTGCTGCTGCCCCGCCAACTTCGCCGTCAACAAAAAGTCCGGCGCCAATAATGGGCGAATCCCCCACCCTGCCATGCATTTTATAAGCCATGCCACTGGTTGTGCAGGCTCCGCATAAACGACCGTCGCTGTCAACTGCCAGCATGCTAATGGTGTCGTGGTTTTCTTCCAGTTGGTTTTCAATATTTATTTTCGGACTGAATTCCCGTTTTTCTTTCTTCCACTTTTTCCATTTTTTACGCATTTCAGGTGTAAGCAGTTTTTCTTTTTCAAACCCGTTTTCAAGCGCAAATTCCAGGGCTCCTTTCCCGGTGAGCATCACATGTGGAGTTTTTTCCATAACCAAACGTGCCACCGAAATGGGGTGTTTAATGTGTTGAAGAAAAGCTACCGAGCCGGCATCTCCTTTTTCATCCATAATACATGCATCGAGCGTAACCTTTCCTTCAGCATCGGGAATGCCGCCGAAACCTACTGTAATTACCCCCGGGTCTGCTTCAGGAATCCGCACTCCGGCTTCAACTGCATCGAGCGAATAACCGTTTTGCGAGAGAATTTCCCAGGCGGCTTCATTGGCCGGCACCCCGTGTTTCCAGGTGGAAATTACTACAGGCCGGGCTATTTCAGAAGACATTTCTGCTGAAAGTAAATTATTCGATAAGCCTATTCCTGCCACTCCCAGTGCGCTTTTTGCAATAAATGAACGTCTTGAAACCATATTTTAATTTTTTATTCATTTGAAAAATCCTGAAGGGTTTTGCGGTATTTTGAAAAAGCAACTGCCCGCGAAATAAAACCGAGATACCTGCCATTATCGATTACAGCAAGGTTGTAGCGGCCCGATGTTTCAAATTTTTCGGCAACCGCTTCCATAGTATCGGTTGGCGAAATATAATGTTCGGGCATGTACATCAAATCTTTTACTTTCACTTCGTCGTATAATGCATGCTCGAAAATGAGACTTTTAACATCAGATAATTTAACCATTCCATGCAAAATCCTGTTTTCGTCAACCACCGGGTATAAATTTCTTTTTGAACGTGAAATGGCTTTTACCAAATCCCTCAATGTGGCATCGGGCAAAATGATTTCAAAATCGGTTTCTATCAGTTGCTTCACTTCCATCAGGCGGAGCACCGCTTTATCTTTATGGTGGGTAATTAAATGACCGCGTTTGGCCAGTTGCTTGGTATAAACCGAATGTGGTTCGAAACGCATAATGGTCAAATAGGCAATTGTGGAAGTGGTAATCAGTGGAATAAAAAGTCCGTAGCCGCGGGTTATTTCGGCTGTCAGAAATATTCCGGTCAGCGGGGCATGCATAACGGCAGCCATCATTCCTGCCATTCCTGCCAGTGCAAAGTTATCCTCGGGCAATGTTCCCGCATCGTAAATATTGATAACCCGTGCAAAGAAAAAACCTGCAATTGCCCCCATAAAAAGCGTTGGCGCAAAAATGCCTCCCACTCCTCCGGAGCCTGTGGTGGCAACCATGGCAAAAACTTTAAAAACCAGTACCCCTGCCAGAAACAGGATGATCATGTAATCATTGTCTTTCCCGCCAAAAAACATAGAATTATTCAGCAAATCGGGACCGTTGCCATTAAAAATGGTGATGATTTCGGTATATCCTTCGCCCCATAAAGGAGGGAAAATAAAAACCAGAATTCCCATCGATACCCCGCCAATCAGAAGTCGCAGCCCCCAGGAGCGAAGTTTTTTAAACTTATTTTCGAGGAACATGGTCATCCGTGTAAAGTACAGTCCCATCAACCCCGTAAAAATTCCCAGTAAAATATAAAACCAAATGGTATTTACCGAAAAATCGTGTACGTGTGAAAAACGCATCAGAA
This sequence comes from Tangfeifania sp., assembly GCA_035269145.1. Classification (GTDB taxonomy): domain Bacteria; phylum Bacteroidota; class Bacteroidia; order Bacteroidales; family Prolixibacteraceae; genus Tangfeifania. The sequence continues at coordinate 3,687 of DATFJO010000693.1, forward strand.
CGCCTTCACCCATAAAAAAATAGGAAATAATAGTTGCTGAAATAGAAGAAATAAGCAGCGGCACAAGATAGGCCATCGTCAGGTCGAGCATCAGTACCTCGAGGGTGAAAACGATACCTGCAATGGGTGCGTTAAAAATTCCGGCAATCCCGCCTGCTGCACCACAACCAACCATCAGAGTCACATATTTGTAGTTGAGTTTGAAAAAACGCGCCAGGTTTGAGCCAATGGAAGCCCCTGTTAAAACAATCGGGGCCTCTGCTCCTACCGACCCGCCAAATCCAATGGTGAGCGAACTTGAAATCATGGATGACCAGGTATTGTGTTTCTTAAGCCGGCTGCCTTGTTTTGATATGGAGTACAAGATTTTTGAAACGCCATGGCCGATGTCGTCTTTTATAATAAAACGGACAAACAATACCGTCAGGAAAATGCCAATGAGCGGATAAACCAGGTATAAATAGCTGATTGAATCAGCAGAAAACCAATAAGTTAATTTCTCTGCCACAAAATGAATTGAACTTTTCAGGGCAAGTGCTGCCAGTCCGCTCACAATTCCCACAATCAGGCTAAGAATATAAATAAACTGCCGTTCTGGTATATTGGCAATTCGCCAGACAATAGCTTTATTCATCCATCGCCTGGAATATTTTTTCCACAAAATTCTATACGTGCGAAACATCGATTATCTGTTTACGGTATTTTGTAAAAACCCGGGCCCTCGAAATAAAACCGAAATATTTACCGTTTTTGTCGATTACAGCCAGGTTGTATCTTCCGGAGGATTCAAATTTCTTGGCAACCTCTTCCATATTGTCATCCGGGTCTATTGAATACTCGGGCATATACATCAGGTCGCTGATTTTTACCTTGTCGTACAAATCCTGTTTGAAAATCAAATCCCTCACATCATCCATTTTTACCATTCCTTTCATTATTCCTTCATTATCGACTACCGGGAACAAGTTACGGTGATTTCTCGATATTGCGTCTGTTAAATCACGCAATGTGGCATCGGGCGAGAGCCGTTCAAAATCGTTCTCGATCAGGTTTCTTACTTCCAGCATTTGCAGCACATTGGCATCTTTATCGTGCGTAAGCAACTGCCGTCGTTGTGCCAGTTGAATATGGTATACCGAATTTGGAGTAAAGGTACGCACAATAATATATGCAAATGTTGCGGTAATCATTAACGGGACAAATAATTTGTAGCCACCAGAAATATCTGCAATTAAAAATATCCCGGTTAATGGTGCATGAAGTACGCCTGCAATCAGGCCGGCCATTCCGATAAGTGCAAAGTTGTTGGAATTTATTTTATGAATACCGAGTGTGTTATTAATTAGGGCAAAGAGCATTCCTGTATTTACACCCATAAAAAGAGTTGGTGCAAAAATTCCGCCAATTCCACCTGCTCCAAAAGTCAGAGAAGTGGCTATAACTTTTAGCATAATAACAAGTCCGAGCAAAATTAATGTAGCCCAAAGCTCATCGCGATAATCGTAAAAAAGACTGTTATTGTAAAGATAATCCAGGTTTCCTTCCAGACCGGAGTTGATTGCGTCGTAACCTTCGCCGTAAAGCGAGGGAAATAAAAAAACCAAAATGCCTAATCCAACTCCTCCAAACATTAAACGATTAAAATTATTTTTCAGCTTATCGAAAAAACCGCTGAAGAACATGTAAACTTTTGTAAAATAAACCGATACAAACCCTGAAATAATTCCCAGCAAAATGTAATACGGCAAATCATTTATAACAAAAGCTTCCTGCACTTCAAAAGGATAAAGTACATTCTGGCCCAGGAAAAGGTAAGATACAACCACCGCGGTTGCCGATGAGAGCAATAAAGGAACGAGTGAAAATACTGTTAAATCAATCATTATTACTTCCACTGCAAAAACAATTGCTGCAATGGGGGCTTTAAAAATAGCAGCCATTGCGCCGGCACATGCACAGGCCAGCATTAAAATGCGGTTTTTGTAACTCAGTTTGAAATTTTTTGCCAGCCACGATCCCCATGCCGTTCCGGTAGCCACCGTGGGGCCCTCCAAACCAACCGACCCGCCAAATCCTACGGTGAGGGCACTGGTAATTACTGAGGAATAAAGATTATGCCCCTTAATAAATCCTTTCTTTTTTGAAATGCCGTAAAGGACATTCGGTATCCCGTGTCTGACATTGCGTCGGATAACATATTTAATAACCAGTATGGTAAGCGTAATACCAAGAATTGGTAGTGCAAAATAGATGTAATTGTGAACTTCCTGCGAAACAAGCTTACTTACAAGCGTTTGGGTTAAATGAACCGTGTTTTTTAACACCACCGCTGCCAATCCGGCAAAAATTCCCACCACAACGCTTAAGGCAGTAATAAAACTCCGTTCGCTCATATTACGTTCCCTAAAACGGAGAAACCGACCCATGATATTTCCCAGGTAATTCATTTCGCCTTCAAAAATAACAAAACCTGAGGTTTCAGGATAATAATTGTTGCAACTTCGGGCATTAATTAATTGTTATGCTGAAAAAGGAAGCCTGTAAATTATTTCATATTATTGGCTGAAAATGAATTAAAATTGTTAGAGATGAAACGAGCATAACAAAAAGCTTTTTAATACACAGAATCATGGTTATGCGAGTTCCATGAGTTACCATTAAAAAATTAAAAATATAAACGAATGAAAATTAAAATGGCAGGTGCAACCGGGTATCTCGGAAACAAAATTTCAAATGAGCTGAAAAAGAAAGGGCATGAGGTTTCAGGGATAAGCCGTAAATTATTATACGGGTCGGTTGAAGAACTGAAAAATGAACTGATGGGGGCTGATGCCATTTATTTTTTGGCCGGAGCGCCAGTTTTGCAGCGATGGACAGAAAAAAACAAAAAAGAAATTTACGACAGCCGGGTGGTTACCAGCCGGAATATTGTAGCGGCCATTCAGGCAATGAAACCTGAAAAACGTCCGAAAAAAGTTATTTCTGCATCGGCTGTTGGAATATATGAACCCGGAAAAACTCACGAAGAGTCGAGTACTGATTTTGATGCCGGATTTCTGGGAACAGTAGTAAAAGACTGGGAAAATGAATGGCAAAATTTACCGGAGAATGTTCAGCTTGCCATCTTCAGAATGGGAATAGTGTTAGGGATGGAGGCCGAAACCATAAAAAAAATGTTGTTGCCGTTTAAACTGGGGCTGGGTGGTAAAATTGAAAACGGGAAACAACCTTTTCCGTTTGTACATGAAAAAGATGTGGCAGACGCCTATGTATGGGGCCTCGAAAATGAAAAAGCAAAGGGAGTATTTAACCTGGCAGCGCCTGATATGATTAACAATAAAGAATTTACAAAAGTTTTGGCAGATGAGCTAAACCGGCCGGCATTTTTCAGGGTTCCCGGGTTTGCATTGAAACTGGCTTTTGGTGAGGCTGCAGTTATGCTAACTGAAAGCCCGGCTGTTGTGCCAGCAAAGCTAACGCAATCAGGTTTCAGGTTCCAATATTCGTCGATTGACAAAACGCTGAAAGAAATAATCAGTTAAAAAACTTTTGTTATTCAAAAATAAAGCTCTCAATGATTAATCGATTTGCGGACCGGCAGCTACAAGTGCTTTGCCTTCTTCATTATCGGTATATTTTTCGAAATTTTTGATAAACTTACCGGCTAAATCTTTTGCTTTCTTTTCCCATTCGTTCGGATTGTTGTAAGTATCACGCGGATCGAGAATATCCGAATCAACATCGTGCAAAGCAGTTGGAACTTCCAGGTTAAATACCGGAATCATTTTGGTTTCAGCTTTTTCGATGGAACCATCCAAAATAGCATCGATAATGGCACGGGTATCTTTAATTGAGATGCGTTTCCCTGAGCCGTTCCAGCCGGTATTTACCAGGTAAGCCGATGCGCCGTGTTCCTCCATTTTTTTCACCAGTTCATGGCCGTATTTTGTTGGATGCAATGAAAGAAAAGCCTCTCCAAAGCAAGCAGAAAAAGTTGGCCGGGGAGTTGTTACACCAAGTTCGGTGCCTGCCAGCTTTGCTGTAAAACCCGACAAAAAGTGGTATTTTGTTTGTTCCGGTGTGAGCTTTGAAACCGGCGGCATTACACCAAATGCATCGGCAGTCAGAAAAATTACTTTTTGCGCATGTCCGGCTTTCGATACAGGTTTTACAATGTTATCGATGTGGTAAATCGGATAAGAAACCCGTGTATTTTGAGTAACTGAATCATCGCTGAAATCGATTTTTCCTTTTTCGTCAACCGTTACATTTTCTAAAAGGGCATTGCGTTTAATGGCGTGGTAAATGTCTGGTTCAGCTTCAGGGTCGAGATTTATGGTTTTTGCATAGCATCCTCCTTCAAAATTAAAAATGCCGTTATCATCCCAGCCATGCTCGTCGTCTCCAATCAATTTACGTTTCGGATCGGTTGAAAGTGTAGTTTTTCCGGTGCCTGAGAGCCCGAAAAATATAGCAACATCGTCGTTTTCTCCTACATTGGCCGAACAGTGCATGGTAGCTATACCATTTAACGGAAGGTAGTAATTCATCATGGCAAAAAGTCCTTTTTTCATTTCACCTCCATACCACGATCCACCAACCACGTGCATTTTTTCTGTCAGGTTGAAAACAGTGTAAACTTCAGAGTTCAATCCCTGTTCTTTCCAGTTTGGATTGGTAGTTTTTGAAGCATTCAGCGAAACAAAATCCGGTTCTCCGTAATTTTCCAGCTCTTCTTCAGTTGGCCGAACAAACATATTTTTTACAAAATGTGCCTGCCATGCAACTTCCATAATAAACCGCACTTTCAGCCTTGAATCGGAATTGGCTCCGCAAAATGTGTCCACCACGAACAAACGCTTGCCCGAAAGTTGATTTAAGGTTGTTTCTTTCAACTGGTTCCAAACTTCAGGTGTAACAGGTTTGTTATCGTTTGGAGCTTCAGGAGTTGTCCACCAGATGGTATCTCTGGTGATGTCGTCATTCACAATGTATTTATCGCGGGGAGAGCGGCCGGTAAATCTGCCTGTCATAACATTTACTGCCCCGGTTTCAGTTACCTGGCCTTTTTCAAAACCTTCCAGGCCGGGTTTTGTCTCTTCTTCAAAAAGTTGTTCATACGAAGGGTTGTAAACAACTTCCTGCACGTCCTTAATTCCGTATTTCAACAAGTTCAAGCTTTTCATAACTACCAACAATTAACTTTTTAAACATTAATTCCGCATAAAAATTGCAAACAAAAATAACCAAAAATTCTACTCTGGTGGGGAAATTTCTGTTATTTGCTCTTTTTCAACAAGCATTTCAACAATATTTTAATATCTGAATTGCTGAACATATCTTCAAAAAAAAAGGTGTCTCTTTTGTTGTAGAAACACCTTGGTGCAAGCCATAAAACTATTTTTAAGATCTTGGATGATATTGATGAATCGTATTTTTCAGGTAATCACGATCCAGGTGGGTATAAATTTCTGTTGTTAAAATAGATTCATGCCCCAGCATTTCCTGAACAGCTCTTAAATCGGCGCCACCGTTTATTAAATGAGTCGCAAAAGAGTGCCTGAAAGTATGCGGACTGATTTTCTTGTCGAGATCAATTTTTTCGGCCAGGTTTTTAATGATGGTAAAAACCATTACCCGGCTTAGTTTTTTACCCCTCCGGTTTAAAAACAGTATGTTTTCACTTTCTTTGTCAATTTTCAGATTTTTGCGGTATCCTTTCATGTATTTATTGATCTCTTCAGTTGCCCGGTTGCTCACCGGAACCAGCCTTTCTTTATCGGCTTTGCCTTCAACTTTTATGAATCCCTGATCGAAAAAGAGGTTGGTGATTTTCAGGTTTACCAGTTCAGAAACCCTTAATCCACAGCTATATAATGTTTCAAGCATTGCTTTATTTCTCTGACCCTCGGGTTTTTCCAGATCAACTGCATCAATCAGTGTGTCAATTTCTTCCATCGATAAAATATCAGGAAGTTTACGGCCAATTTTTGGAGACTCGAGCAATGCTGTCGGATCGCCTGATATTTTTCCTTCAATCAGCAGGTATTTGTAAAACGATTTAATACCGGAAATTGTACGGGCCTGGGTCCTGGGGCTGACTCCCCGTTCGTTGAGCCATTCCACAAAACTTTTCAGATGCTGCAGTTTTACTTTTTCAGGCGGAACTTTTTTCTGGTTCGATTCCAAAAAGTCTTCCAGTTTGTTAATATCGTTAATGTATGCCGCAATTGAATTTTGCGAAAGAGATTTTTCCAGCTTTAGGTAATTTTCATACCCTTTTTTACTTTCTTCCCATTTCATAACTTTCTATTTTTGTATTTTAAATCGGTTGATTTAAAAATATTTAATACTAACTTCGTTTAATTATATTCAATTATGGTTTTGAATACGTTCAATTTAGTATAAAGTTACTATAAAAAATATTAAAATCGAAATATAATGAATTTATTGATAATCAATGGCCCCAATTTAAATTTACTCGGGAAACGTGAGAAGAGTGTTTATGGTACTGAAAGTTTCGATGATTATTATAAAGTGTTAAAAACCTCATTTACAGCAATTAGTCTTAAATACTTCCAATCAAATATAGAGGGTGAAATTATCGACAAAATTCACGAATTTGGCTATTCATCCGATGGAATCATTATAAATGCCGGCGCATATACACATACATCAGTTGCTATTCGTGATGCAATTGCTGCAGTTTCAGTTCCGGTTGTCGAGGTACACATTTCGAATACTTTATCGAGAGAGGATTTCAGGCATAAATCTATAATTGGGCCGGTTTGCCAGGGGTGCATCATGGGGTTTGGCCTTGATTCCTACAAGCTTGCGGTTCAAAGCTTTCTTAAATAAACCGAACTGTTTTTACGGAAATCTTAATTTTTGAAATTGGTCGAACTTTAATTCTGATTGATTGCTTCATTTATAGATACTTTTGCGAATTCCAAAAAAATAAAGCAAAATGAGACAAACAAAAATAGTTGCCACCCTTTCTGATAAAAGATGTGAAAAGGAATTTATTCAGGCACTTTACGATGCCGGAATGAATGTAGCCCGCATTAATACTGCCCATATCACTCCTGAATCCGGAATGAAAATTATTGAGAATGTGCGTGCAGTTTCCGACAAAATCGCCATTCTTATCGATACAAAAGGTCCGGAAATACGAACCTGCAGGATGCAGGGTGAAACGGCTGTGGAAGAAAATCAGATTATTACCATTTCGTATAACAAAGATGAGAAAGCTGCTTTTCCGGGAGTTTGTGTGAATTACCATAATTTTGCGGAAGATGTAAAAATTGGCGATCGCATATTGTTCGACGATGGCGACATCGAGGTGGTTGTTCAGGATAAAGCAGACAACAAGTTGCTGTGTGAGGTAAAAAACAGCGGAACTATAAAAAACAATAAAAGTGTAAATGTTCCGGGGGTAGTTACCCACCTTCCCACGCTATCTGACAGAGACAGGGAATTTATTCGCTTTGCAGAGAAAAACAAACTCGATTTTATTGCCCATTCATTTGTGCGCAATAAAGAAGATTTGATTGAACTTCAGGGGGTGTTAGATGAATTAAACAGTGAACTGAAAATTATTTCAAAAATTGAAAACCTGGAAGGTGTTGAAAAAATTGACGAAATTCTGGATCATTCTTACGGAATAATGATTGCGCGCGGAGATTTGGGAATAGAGCTGCCGGCAGAAAAGATTCCGACTGTTCAGCGAAACCTGATTCGAAAAGCTGTTGTAAAAAAGAAACCGGTAATTGTTGCCACCCAAATGTTGCACAGTATGATTAAAAACCCGCGGCCTACCCGGGCCGAGGTAAACGATGTGGCCAGCGCCATTTATTCACGCACCGATGCAATAATGCTCAGCGGCGAAACTGCCATTGGTAAATATCCGGTAGAATCGGTACGGATAATGCACCGGATTGCCGGTGAAGTGGAACCCGATCGTGATAAACGTTACGATGTGATTTTGCCTCCTGCAAACAATGAAATACCGGCTTACCTGGCGCATTCGGCCATGCGCACTGCAAAAGATTTACACCCCGAAGCAATTATTACTTCCACTACAACCGGAAAAACGGCAAGATACCTTGCTGCTTACCGCTCAGATATTCCGGTTTATGCCAAATGCCATTCCGACAGGGTGGTACGCGAACTGGCGCTTTCATTTGGCATTATACCTACTTTTCTGGAAATGAAGAAAAACCGCCTGAAGATTCAAAAGGCGGCCATTGCATCGCTTACAAAAGACAGCACAATAAATCCGGAAGATTTAATTATTTATGTGGGTGGCCGCTTTGGTGAAGATTGTGGTGCTTCATTTATCGAAATTTCAACAGTCGATAAAATTGTCCACCGCAAAATGCGCATACAAAGCTGATTTCTATCGGAAATCAATTACCTCGATATCCCCGTAATTATCCGGTTTAAAAACAAAATGAGAATCGGGCAATTCTGTTTTTGTGTCCATTTCAATAACATCAATTCCGTATAAATTATCTTCGATTCCGTGCAAAACGGCCGAATCGATCATCATTGTTGTTTTATCGATGTAAAGAATAATTTTGGAAATATCGTGTTCATCAGTATCCGGGTAAAGCTCTATTTCATGAAGTGTTTTGCCGTCACTGACAGTAGTTCCGGTATACTTTGATTCAAATCCTTTTTCATAAATACTGAAAATGGAAGAAGGATCCATCAAATCGCTGCCGCTGTCTTCAACTGTTGAAATAGTCACCTGGTTCCCGTCGGACATGTAATTCCAGATTGTTTCACCGTCAGAAAAAACTTTCAGCCCCACATCAGGAAGTGTCACCACATATTTCTGGCCCTTTAACTGAATTGATCCTTCGTTTTTTTCATGGATATCCATCTCCTCGTTATCCATCGAAAAAATAAAATGGGCGGAAATGGTATTGTATGAGCGCGTTCTCCCGCTAACTTCCTCTAAAATTTCTTTGGCTGTTGTATCATCCTGTGCAAATGTAAACAACGACACGGCCAAAAACATCACCATAAAAAGTATATTCCTCATTTTAAAATTTTAATTCAAGTCATTCAACAATTGTTCCAAAGTATACTCATCCTGAATAAGCACCTGCCGGGCTTTACTTCCTTCGCTTGCGCCCACAACACCTGCGGCTTCCAATTGATCCATAATCCGGCCTGCCCGGTTGTATCCAATCGAAAACTTACGCTGAATCATCGAGGTAGATCCCATTTGGTTGATAACCACCACGCGGGCAGCGTCATCAAAAAGTTCGTCGCGGTTGTTCAAATCCACTTCTCCCGGTCCGGCTTCTTCATCTTCCTTGTACTCAGGTAGCATAAATGCCGTTGGAAAACCTCTTTGTTCCGAAATAAACGAAACGATTTCTTCTACCTCAGGAGTATCGACAAATGCGCATTGTACCCTTGTCATTTCGCTCCCTGATGAAATCAACATATCACCTTTTCCAATCAACTGATTGGCCCCCGGGGTATCCAGAATCGTCCGTGAATCAATCATCGAAGCTACTTTGAAAGCAATTCGGGCCGGGAAGTTGGCTTTAATAACCCCGGTAATAATATTGGTAGAAGGCCGCTGTGTGGCAATAATCATGTGGATGCCCACTGCCCTTGCCAACTGCGCAATGCGTGCAATCGGCAATTCAATTTCCTTACCGGCGGTCATTATCAGGTCGGCAAATTCATCGATAACCATTACAATGTAAGGCATAAACCGGTGTCCTTTTTCAGGGTTCAGTTTCCGGCTGATAAATTTTCGGTTATATTCCTTAATATTTCTGGCATGGGCTTTTTTCAGCAAATCATACCGCTGATCCATTTCCACATTGATGGAGTTCAGGGTATATTTTACTTTCTGGATATCAGTAATAACCGGCTCGTCCTCATTGGGAAGTTTGGCCAGGTAGTGTTTTTCGAGTACTGAATAGAGGTTTAGCTCCACTTTTTTCGGGTCAACAAAAACAAACTTCAACTGCGAGGGATGCTTTTTATAAAGCAATGAAGTAATGATAACGTTAATACCTACAGATTTTCCTTGCCCCGTAGCACCTGCCACCAAAATATGCGGCATTTTGGTGAGGTCGAACATGTAAGTTTCGTTGGAAATTGTTTTCCCGAGCGCTACAGGCAGTTCAGCATTGCTTTCCTGGAATTTGCGTGAACTTAAAATAGAACGCATCGAAACAATTTCGGGGTGCTGGTTGGGCACTTCAATACCAATTGTTCCCCGTCCCGGAATCGGTGCAATAATCCGGATACCTAGCGCAGCCAAACTCAGGGCTATATCGTCTTCCAGATTCTTAATTTTGGAAATACGGATACCGGGAGCCGGAACAATTTCGTAAAGCGTAATAGTGGGACCGATTGTTGCCCTGATTTTGGTAATTTCAATTTTGTAGTGGCGCAGGGTTTCAACAATTTTGTTTTTATTGGCAATCAATTCTTCGTTGGTAACTTCCGAATTTCCTGCGCTATGGTCTTCAAGTATATCGAGTGTCGGAAATTTGAAATTTGAAAGTTCGAGTGTCGGGTCGTAATCATCCATAGGTTCTTTTCGGTAATCTCCGTCAGCTTCTTCCTCTTCTTTTTGTTCTACCGTCAATTCCAAATCTTCTTCATCATCTTTATTTTCAGTTTTTTGCCCTGTTGAATTTTCAGCAATTTCAGGTATTTCATCTTCACCGGAGTCAGGCTCAAAAATGGCCTTTACTATATCGTCGTCGTCAATTACCTTCGAAATTGAATCATCTTCGATAATTTCCTCCTTCTTCTCTAATGTTTCTTTTGAACTCTCATCTTTTTCTTCTTTCGTTTTTTTCCGAAAGCGATTTTTAAAGAAAGAATATGCTTTGTCGAAACGGGTAATAACAAGTGTCAGGCCAGTTATAAACAGCAACAGAATTACTCCCGGAGTACCAATCAGGGAACTTAGCCAATTGCTAATTATAAAACCATACCTTCCGCCGGCATACATATAGGTTCCTGCATCGGTTTTTGTAAAGGCTACCCCCAGAGTTACCGATAGCCAAAGAATCAGGAGCAGACTGAATACCAAACTTCTCCGGTATTTTACGAGATTGCGGCCAAGAATTTTAAAACCTGTTACAACCAAAAAATAAATGAAAATAAAAGATGCAATTCCAAATCCCCTGTTAATTATAACTTCTGAAAGATAAGCGCCTGTTTTGCCTGCCAGATTCTGCACTTTAATATCCGAATTCATGACCAGTTCTTTCCAGGGCAAATCGAGTTTGCTCTGGTCGGCAGCGCCATAAAAAAGAAAGGAGATAAAAGCAATGAGCAGATAAGCAGAAATCAGCAAAACCAGCAATCCAAAAATAAACCTGAACTTTTCATTTTTAAAGAAAGGCTGTTTGTTGCTTTTTTTCTTCCGGTTTGATTTTCCAGGCTTTTTTGATTTCGATGACATAAAGGTGCTGCTTGTTTTAATGAAGTGCAAATTTAATTAAAAATATCCAGCCAACTATTCAGAATTTGCCTTCAAAAAAAAGAACGGTAAAAAAAGAAAAATGATATTGAAAGAGTGAATTTTCTTTGTGTTTAATGTTTTTAATCCAACCCAACTAATAATTTGATTTTTGAAATATAAAACGCTGTTTTTTAACATTGTATGAAATATAAAAAATGACAAAACTCCATTTCTTATAACCATTGCTTTTTTTATGTTTGCTTCGAACTAAAACATTGACAATGGAAAAAATCGCAGTTGTGGCTTTGGGTGGAAACGCCCTGCTTCGCGAAAATGAAGAAGGAACAATTGAACAGCAGGAAGAAAATGCAACCGAAACGGTTGAAAACCTGGTACATCTGATAAAAGACGGGTATGAACTGGTTATAACCCACGGAAACGGTCCGCAGGTGGGAAACATTCTGATGCGAAACGATGCAGGCGAAAAACTTTACAATATTGCGCCAATGCCGCTGGATATTTGTGTGGCCGACTCACAGGGAGGAATCGGTTACATGGTGGAACGAATGCTGCGAAATGTGTTACTGAAACATGGAATTCAGAAAAATGTGATAACCATGGTTACACTGGTGGAAGTTGATGAAAATGATCCGGCCTTTAAAAATCCGTCGAAACGCATCGGAAAAATGTATGTAAAAGACGAAGCCGATCGTTTGAGCCGTGAAAAGGGCTGGATGTTCAAGCCTTCGGAAAAACTGGGAGGCGGCTACCGGCGGGTGGTGTACTCCCCTGCTCCGCTCGATATTATTAACAAGGAAACCATTGGCTTGCTGGTGAAAAACGGAAACATTGTAATCGCTGCCGGGGGTGGCGGTATTCCTGTTTATTACGACCAGGATAACACAATGCGCACCATTGATGCGGTTATTGATAAAGATTTGGCTTCGGGCTTGCTGGCCAGAAATATCGATGCAGATGAATTGTATATTTTAACCGACGTGCCATTTATCTACAAAGATTTTGGCAAAACGACCCAGCAAAAACTGGAGTTTTTGAATTATACCGATACAAAAAAATACCTTGAAAACGGTATCTTTGGCGAGGGCAGCATGGAACCAAAAATACGAGCTTGCCTGAATTTTTTGAACAGCGGCGGAAAAAAATGTGTGATTACCGAAGCTAAAAAACTGGAAGACAAATCGTTTGGTTCCAAAATAACATTGAATTACGAAGATTAAAATTTACTAAATCATGGCATTCAATTTGAAGAACAGGAATTTCCTGAAATTACTTGATT
>DATFJO010000694.1:0-4318 GCA_035269145.1 Tangfeifania sp.
TGAAACAACTCCTTAAACGGATTGAAATCAGATAACAATTAGTTTATGAAGTAGCCGGTAAATTAGAATTAAAACAATCCCTGAATATTTTCCAATCCCCGTTTTCCTGTTTCCAGAGCTGAATGGATTTTCCACTATCGCTGTTTTTTCCATCCTTTTGACTGAGACTGTATTCAGTTTGTACACCTACCACACCAGCACTGCCATAAACAGTTGTTGAGGCAACTTTGTATTGTGTAAAACCCTCACTGATATAGCCCGCAATTGTTGTTTGAATATTGCTTTTCCCTTTTACTGCCTCCTCGTTGGGGGCCATAAATTCTGCATCTTCCGTATAACAATTGGCAACACCAGCCGCATCCGAATTTGCCATGGCTTGTTCAAAAATCCGGGATCTTGCCTGAATGGCTGCCTGGACTGAAGTCGATTTAGATTCCTTCGATTTGTTCATAATATTTGATTTTTACAATTAATAAATTAGCTTCGAATTCTTCGGTAATGGTTTTTATAATTTGTTGTTGAATTTTGCCTGGGGAATTGCTTTTAATTGACATTGCTTTCATATTTATTTTATTTCATTGAATTGAAAAGTTTATTTATTCGCTTCACAGGTCCCTCATTTTTGCCATATCAACTACCATAAACACTTAATAAAAAGTACTGTTTACTAAACCATTACACGAAGAAATTGAACTTCAAGTTACGCCTTATTTAGATTAAATCAAAATAAAAACAACTTTATTCACTAACTAAAATGAGCGCCCTTTTAAATGCTCAAATTATTTGGTAAATGGGAGAAATGAATAGTTTGCATAAAATTCTGCTGATACTACTGTTGTGTCAACCATAAACCATCAAAGATTGTCATTTCGAGTGTTCACCCAAAATTTTTGGGCATAATGAGGTGATGACAAAACCGGCAACTGTCATTTCGACGAGTATTCGAGGAGAAATCTGTTTCAAATTCAGAGATTTCTCACCCGGAATACCGGGATTCGAAATGACACCAAGATGTAACCATTTATCGACTTTATTGTGAGTGTTTTATACAATTCTGTCATTGGCAATCTGAGGCACGAAGATGAGCCCGCCTGAATGACTTCGTCGGGCAGGAAATCTCTGTATTTCAGCAGATTTCTCCCAAAGGTCGAAATAACAAAATATCATTGACACACTACTAAAAATCAAAGAGCTGCAAAGTTTTAATTTTGCAACTCCTGTTTTATTTGAACAAAATTAGACCTTAATTTTATCTTCGTTTTTCTTGAGCCATTCTTTAAATGTCAGCAATTCCGGGTTTAATTTCCTGGTTTCTTCAATATCGCGTGCATCGCAAAATTCTTTTTCAAATTCGGCATTGAACTGAAACATATTTCCCAGGTCATCGGCACCCGGAAAATCAAAGCTTCTGAATACAGACGCAGGAACATCATTATAGGCAACCTCAGTTTCAAGAATTTCGGCAAAGCCATTGGCCATTTCATTAACGGTAAGTTTCTCACCCACAATTCCCAGGCTCTTATTTTTGTAATTGTCGCCAGCCTTGAAAACACCCAGAGCTGTTTTACCAATATCTTCAGCTGCAATCCCTGGTAACTTTTTGTCTTTCATGGGCATAGTTAGCGCCAGTTTTCCATCCGGTCCCTTTTGTGGTCCAAGTCCAAAATAGATGAAATTGTCCCAGTAAAATGATGTGTAGAGCAATGTATATGGCACACCACTGTTTTTAAAATACATATTTGATTCGCCTTTAGCATCGAAATGGGGCACTTTGTAAATACCCATTAAAGTAGGCATTCGGTCGTCGTCAATCGAAATGTGTTTCCGTGTGTCTTCCAGTGTCGACCAGATTACGTGCTGCACACCGGCTTCTTTTGCCGCTTCTGCCATATTTTTTGCGTGTTGTTTTTCTTTTTCCGGCGAAAAATGTTCCCAGAAAAATGTAACACAAAATGCACCATAAGCACCTTCAAAAGCTTTTACCAGGCTTTCTTTATTTTCAACATCAGCTTCCACCACCTCCGCTCCCATTTTTTCCAATTCTTTTGCTTTATCGGAATTGGCATTCCGGGTAATTGCCCGTACTTTAAATCCACCTTCTTTATCATTTAAAATAGCGCGCACCAATCCGCCCCCCTGAGCTCCTGTTCCACCAACAATTGCAATAATTTTTTTTCCTGTCATCTTGATTCATTTTTTAATTGTCCAAATAGAACACCACTTAGTCTTCTATTGTTCTCAGATAGCTGTAATTAAAAAAGATAAGACACTCAGAGAATGATTTGGGTATTAATAATTCCGATTTAAAATGTATGCTAATCTTTTACAATTGTTTTTATTTGTTTCCACGGATATTCACCATCGTTTTTCTGAGGCGCACCCGGAGTGCTTCGGCCGTTTTTAATAATGGTTGCCAGCTCGCTGCGGTATTGTTCCAGCAGTTCATTTTTGTCACCCTGAAGATTGTTTTCTTCGGCAACATCCTCTTTTAAATTATAGAGTTGAACTGCAGGTAGTTTTTCAATTATTTCAGCATTGGGTCGCGGATAACTCCAGCCTCCTGAGCCCGGGCAAAATATCATTTTCCAGTCGCCTTTCCTGTAGGCAAACGAACCGTTAATTGAATGATTAACAATACTATTACGATCGCCAGATTTTCCATTTAAAGCAGGCAAAAAACTAAAACTGTCTTCAGCCACAATATCTGGAATTTCTTTACCCGTCACATCGGCAACTGAAGCAAAAAAATCGGTAGTACAAACCAACTGATCCGATTTCCCGGGTTGAACCTGTGCAGGCCAGCGTACCACAAACGGAACCCGGTGTCCGCCTTCATAAATATCTGCTTTGTGTCCGCGAAAAACATGGCTCGGGTCGTGTCCTTTTGAAGCAAGCTGTTCAAAATCGGCCTGCGGCGAACACCCGTTGTCAGTGGTGAAAATAAGGATAGTATTCTCGGCAACTCCGTTTTCTTCCAGCGCATTCATAACCTGGCCAACTACCCAATCCACCATAATTACAAAATCGCCGTACGGATTCTCCAGGCCGCTTTTCCCTTTAAATTGTTCTGTAGGCAAAATGGGTGTGTGCGGTGCCGGAAGTGGCATATAAACAAAAAAGGGCTGCTCGCCGTCAGCATTTTCATCGATAAAACTTACAATTCTTTTTGTAATCTCCGGAAGTACTTGTTCATGATCAAAATCATCGGAAGTGAGGCCTTCGCGCCACCACGACTGGTCGCCGGTGTTAACCGTAGTTTTTGTAGGAACCATGGTAGGCATGTCGTTTTCAACCCATACATAAGGAGGCATGTCGAGCGATCCGCAAAATCCGTAACTGTAATCAAATCCCTGCGTTTTAGGTCCGTTTTTCACGGGTTTTGAAAAATCGACATTGGGCTTTGCATTTAAATTATCGCGGCTTTTTTCATCCTCCTCAACAATTTGCCAGTCCCACCCCAGGTGCCATTTTCCAAAATAGGATGTTTTGTAGCCTGCATCTTGTAAAAACTCAGCCACTGTGGTTCTTTCCTGCGGAATCAGTGCTTTGCTGTAACCACTTAGAACGCCACTTTTCAAGGTAGAACGCCAATTGTAGCGACCGGTCAAAATCCCGTATCTTGTGGGTGTACAAACCGACGAACTGGTGTGGGCATCGGTAAACATCACCCCTTCTTCAGCCAACTGATCAATAAAAGGCGTTTTTATTTTAGAATTTTCGTTGTAACACGAAACGTCTCCGTAGCCCATGTCGTCGGCCAGGATAAATACAATGTTGGGCAATTCATTTTCCTCCGTTCTTTCAGAACAGGAAAAGAAGACAATGCTCAGGAAAAAAATTATTGAGATGAATGCAGCTTTTTTCATTTTGATAAAATTCAATTTTTATGATAAATTATTTTTTTACTTTTTCAATCGGAATCTGAACATTAAAAGTTCCGCCATCCTGTTTATTGTTGGCCGGGTCAATGGAACAGGCAGCATAAAGTACTATCGGATCGTCATTTTCGTCGAGCAAAAGTTGCGGGCGTTCCAGCCTGTCCACTTTCAGGGTAGTTCCGTCTTTTAACAGCAGTTCCTTCTTCATAAAAAGCGGATAATCAGTTGGAGACCATTCCAGGCCTTCTTCCGATTTTAACAGCGCCAGGCCGGGCTCACTGCGTGTCAGTTTACCGGTGAAATCTTTTACCACAGCATAAAAACAACTGTCTTTCCGGTGATACCAAACAAAGGGATCTTCGGCCGAAACTTTTTCACCGGTTCCGTCGTCCACATCAAAAACAAATTGATCCGTTGCTGAGAAAGGGCCGGCAGGTGTT
>DATFJO010000695.1:0-3921 GCA_035269145.1 Tangfeifania sp.
AGCCGTGCGATTCGCTGCCGGCCAGCAGGATTATTTTTTGAGGGAGTTTTTCATGATAAATATTTTTAGCGCCCTGGCAGGTTTCGAGAACAACCAGTTCATTTTCACTGGAATCAACAAATGCAAAAAATACTTCCTTCGAAAGAATTTTCCAGTTGGCCTGTTCAAAAGAAAAGCCTGCTGTTTTTTTAATTTTCGATTCCCTGTAAGTTGGTTCGTCGTTGATAAGCAGAATTTTTTCAGCATTCAGATTATGCCCCAAACGAATTATTTTTCCCAGGTTCGAAGGATTTTTTACTTCCCAGGCCGCCAGAATTATTTTTGTGTTTCCAGGTACTGTTTTCACTTCCTGTTCGTTAAAAAACTTTACAGAGTTGGTATTCATTCTGCGACGGTATTTAATTCGCGATAAAATTATAATTTTGTGCAAAACTAAGAAAATGAGAATTCGAATATATCTTTCATTACTACTGGCAGCATTATTTTTTGCCGCCTGCGGACCTTCCGATGAAGATAAAGCCAGGGCAAAAGTAAATGAGGCAAAGTCGTTACTTGAAAAAAATGACACCGCCGCTGCTTTGCAACATCTCGACAGCATTCCGAAATTGTACCCGGAAGCAGTTTATGCGGTGAATGCTGCCAAAAACCTGCAAACCGAGATTAATTTCGATTTGCTTCACCGGAAAGAAGCAGAGCTCGATTCGCTGAATGTTAAAGTTACGGAGCTGGAAAAACCTTTTCAAAAAGAGAAAACCGAGTTTGACAGGTACACACAGTACATTCACAAACGCCAGAATTTTGAGAGGGCGTGGGACCGCTCCTACATAAAAGTGCACCTCGATGAACGGGGCGAAATTTACCTGAGCAGCAATTATCACGGCGAAAACTGGCTCAACCATACGGCGCTGCGTGTTTACGACCAGGGAGACGATGCCAAAACCGAAGAAATTCCGATTGGAAGCGTCGATAACCACCGGAGTGAATTTATGGATGCAGTTTGGGAAAAAGTGACCTACCGCAACGGGAAAGACAACGGTGTGATGGAATTTATTGCCAGCAACACCGACCGCCGCCTGAAAGCCGTTTTCCTGGGCGATGAGTATTATTACATTATTCTTGAAACTTACGATAAAGATGCCGTAAAAAGTGCACTTGAATTGTCGAAAGCCCTGAAAAAACGGAACCGGATGGAAAAAGAAATTAACCAGCTTCAGTCAACACTTAATGTCAATTAAATAATTACTTCCACTGCTTCCGGTGGCTGGGCAAGCACAGCTTTTTCACCGTTTATTACAATAGGCCGTTTGAGCAGACGCGGATTTTCAACCAGTATTTTTATCCATTCATCGTCGGTGAGTTCTTTGCCTTTGAACTCAGTTTTGAAAAGCTTTTCCTGGGTGCGTACAAGGTCAAACGGTTTTTCGCCGGTTTTTTGAATCACCTCGCGCAGTTCGGTTTCAGTTAATCCTTCGGTCATGTATTTTTTCAGCTCGATATCGTATCCTTTTTCGGCCAAATATTTAAGTCCGGCGCGGCTTTTGGAACACCGCGGATTGTGGTAAACTTTCATAACAAAATGATGTTTCTTTTTTATGTAATTGTAATAATCTTCCTGTGCCCGGTATTTTGAATCCTGGCTTCTGTCGTTGTATTTATTCTGAAGTTGCGGATCGAGAATGCGTGCTTTCGTATTATCACTTAATTGGATGCTTAACATCTCTTTGAGTTCCGACTTAATGTCTTCGTCATAAATCGGGCAGGCCACCTCAATCCGGCGGTTTAGATTCCGGGTCATCCAGTCGGCCGAAGAGATGTACATTTTTTCATCGCCGTTGTTTCCAAAAAGAAAAATCCGTGAATGCTCGAGGTATTTGTCAACAATGCTGATGGCTGATATATTTTCCTTCAACCCTTTCTTGTCGAGTTGCAGGCCAAATATTCCCCTTACGATTAATTCAATTTTTACGCCTGATTTGGCGGCTTTGTAAATTTTTTTCATCATTCCCGGGTCAATGAGGCTGTTCATTTTCAGAATCATCCAGGCATCTTTTCCCTGTTTGGCCAGTTCAATTTCCCGATCGATATTCTCCGCAAAATGGTTGCGCATGTAAAACGGGCTCACTACCAAATGCTCATAATTATAATGTTTGTAGTTGTGTTTAAAAAAGTCGAAAATCTTTTCTACTTCGTCAGCCAGGCGTGGATCTGCAGTAAGCAAGCCGTCATCGGCATAAACATTGGCAGTGCCTTCGTGGAAATTACCTGTTCCGATGTAGGCATAATTCCGGAAGCCCGATTCTTCTTCGCGTTTCACCCATGCAAGTTTGCTGTGGACTTTCATGCCCGGGATTCCGTTAATCACATAAGCGCCTTCATCCTGCAGTTTGTTCGACCATAAAATGTTATTTTCCTCGTCGAACCGCGCCTGAAGTTCAATTACCACCGTTACCACTTTCCCGTTACGAATGGCATTGAGCAGCGCATTCATCACTTTCGAACCTTCTGCTACGCGGTAAACGGTGAGCCCGATTTCCTTTACCTGCGGATCGATGGCCGCCTCACGCAGGAAATCGATAAAATGGTTGAATGTTTGGTAAGGATAATGAAGCATTACATCTTTTTTGCGGAGTACCCGCAAAATACTGGTATGTGGCGGCAGCTCGCGGTTTCTGAAAGGATGGAGTTTAGGATAGTAATGCTTCTTTTTGCCTATTTCCGGGAAATTCATAAAATCTTTATGGTTGTGGTAACGACCCCCCGGCACCGCATTTTCTTCGTTTGTGAGCTTCATTTTTTTCAGAATGAATTCCAGAAAATCCGATGGAATTTCGCGGTCGAAAAGCAAACGCACCGGTTTTCCTTTTTTTCGTTGTTTTAAACTGGAGCTCATCTTTTCCACAAAACTTTTGGAGATATCATCGTCGATGTCGAGTTCTGCATCGCGCGTAATTTTTATAGTGTAGGCTTCATAAAAATCGTAATCGAAATAAAAAAACAAATCCTCAAAGCAATACCTGATAACATCGTCGAGCATCATCACAAATTTCTTTTTGCCTTCTTTCGGAAGAACAAAAAATCGCGAAATCGATGTTCGGGGAATGCGAATGAGCGAATAAGCAAAGTCTTTGGGGTCAGACCTTTTTGAGAGTTTTACAGCGAGATAAACCGAGCGGTCGCGCAGATAAGGGAACTTGTTTTTTTTGCTCAGCATGATGGGTACCAGGTTGGGCAGTACTTTTTCGTAGAAATATTTTTTCACAAAAATTCCCTGCGAATGATTTAGTTCCTTTTCATTTAGAATAAAAATATTGTTCTCGTTGAGTTCATCCATTATGTTTCGGAAAATGGACTGCACCTTATTTTGCTGTTCCAAAACAATTTCCTGAATTTTGTCGTGCAACTCTCGTGGCGTAAGGTTTCCCAGCAGGTTTTCTTCATCTTTTCCCAAATCAACCATCCGGCGGACTGTGGCCACGCGCACCCTGAAAAATTCGTCGAGATTGTTCGAGAAAATCCCGATGAAACGTATGCGTTCGAACAACGGTGTTTGCGGGTCTTGCGCTTCCTGTAAAACCCGCTCGTTAAACGAAAGCCAACTGATTTCCCTGTTTATGAAATTTTCATTCGAGTACATACCATACTATTTTTTTAAGAAACAAACGTAAAAACTACTGCTCTTGTTGAATCCTTCTTAAAAATAGGAAAAGAAAACCGGTCGGCAAATATTTCCGGCAATTACTGTCCGCCAAACTCCATGAGGTAGGCTTTGATTAAGCCATCCAGTTCACCATCGAGAACCGCATCAACATTTCCTGTTTCGTAGTTGGTGCGCAGGTCTTTTACCATTTTGTAGGGTTGCAAAACGTAGGAACGGATTTGCGAGCCCCACTCAATTTTCTTTTTCTGCGACTCGATTTCCAT
>DATFJO010000696.1:0-2208 GCA_035269145.1 Tangfeifania sp.
GTAGCTAATAATCGGAATCCGGTCGTCGAGCCAGCGCCGGTTTACGCCGCTTACAATTTCTTCTAAGTAATCGTAAAGGACATCCACATTCACCCGCCACCTGTATTGTTTGCTTTTTTTATCTTTCGTAACATTTTTTAGCAGGAATTGCCTTATGCGTGGGCTGTCAATTTTTTCGGCAAGCAAATCATCCACATCGGTTCGTTTTTTTACCTGCGAAAAGTTGAGTTCCTGCATGGCCTGAATAATATTGCGGTGCAGGTAGTACTGGCTGTCCTCATTGTTTTCAAGATAATCTTTGGGTGCGATATCGGCAATTACCAGTTTTTCCACTTTTTCGGGAAAATCGGCGGCAAACCACATGGCCGTTTTCCCGCCCATGCTGTGGCCCAGAATGGTTGCTTTTTCGATTCCATGTTTTTCGAAAAATTCCACCAAATCATCCCGCATATCGTTGTACGAATTTTCTTCAGCGAATGGCGAGCGCCCGTGATTTCGCTGATCAATCATATACACTGTATATTTTTCGGCCAGTCTTTTGCCCATGTTCATCCAGTTGTCTGACGAGCCGTATAATCCGTGAATGATGACAGCCGCTGGTCCTTCGCCTTCTTTTCGGTAATAAAGTTTCATACTACTTTAAACAATCGAGGTATTTTTGAATGGTCGTTTCCAGTCCCAGGTAAAGTGCATCGGCAATGAGTGCATGCCCGATGGAAACTTCTTTAAGGTTGGGAATATTTCTGTAGAGGTAGTGAAGATTTTCAAGGCTTAAATCATGACCTGCATTTACATCAACGCCAACCGTGCGGGCAACTTTTGCCGCTTCAACAAAAGGTTCAATGGCCCGGTCTCTGTCAAGCGGATAAAGTCGCGCATAAGGTTCGGTGTAAAATTCGATGCGGTCGGCACCTACTTCTGCAGCTCCTTCAACAGCCACCGGGTCGGGGTCGACAAAAATGGAACTGCGGATGCCGTTTTCTCTTAACCTTTGAATAACGTCTTTTAAAAAGCCAAGGTTTTCCCAGGTGTCCCAACCATGATCGCTGGTAAGTTGATTGTGCTTGTCGGGCACCAGCGTGGCCTGGTCGGCCTGCACTTCGGTAACCATTCTGAGAAAATCTTCACTGGGATAACCTTCAATGTTGAATTCGGTGGTAATCAGTGGTTTTATCTCGTAAACATCTTTTCGTGTAATGTGTCTTTCATCGGGCCGCGGGTGTACGGTAATTCCCTGGGCACCATATTTCTGGCAGTTTACAGCAGCATTTTTTACACTCGGAATCTTTCCTCCGCGAGAGTTTCGCAGTGTTGCTATTTTGTTTATATTTACACTAAGTCTTGTCATTTTTACTGATGATTAATAATGCGCAAGTTACAATTTTTCGTTTTGAAAGGATAATTTAAAGGAAACAGAATTGCTGGCAGAAAATCTTATATCGGATGTAATTACATCGGTTCCGGGAACCGAAAAAGGACAGAAAGTGCTGAATCAGATGGATGTTTACCGGGTTTCGCATATTCCTGTGGTGGAAGGAAACCATTACCTCGGATTAATTTCTGATAAAATAATTTATGATTTGAATTTGTTGGAAGAGCCCATTGAAAAGGAAATTGATAAATTCAATACTTCGCATGTTCACAAAAATCAACATATTTTCGAGGTAGCCGCACTCATGTATAAACTAAAACTGAGTGTAATTCCTGTGCTCGAATCGGATCATGAATACCTTGGGGCTATAACACTATATGATTTGGCCCGCCGGTTTGCCCGCTTTTTTTCATTGCAGGAAGTTGGCGGTGTAATTGTTTTGGAAGTAAATGTGAACGATTATTCACTGGCTCATATCAGCCGGATTGTGGAAGACAATGATACAAAAATCCTGAGCTCATTTCTCGATCGCATTCCCGGAACGCAAACCCTGGATGTTGTTTTAAAACTCGACAAAGAAGACCTTTCTCCTGTTATTCAGTCTTTTAACCGTTACGATTACAATGTTAAAGGGGTATATCTCGATCATTCCATGCTGAATGATTTATACCAGGACCGTTACGATCAGTTCATGAAATTTATGAATATTTAAAAAATTATTAATGAAGGTTGCAGTTTTTGGAACTTCGGTTTCCGATAAATTTTTGCCTGTTTTAGAGAAATTTTTTAGTTTTTTCAAGAGTCAAAAAGCTAATGTTCAGTTGTTTAGGCCTTTT
>DATFJO010000697.1:0-5641 GCA_035269145.1 Tangfeifania sp.
TAAAACCGATAATGGCATTGAGCGGGGTCCTGATTTCGTGGCTCATATTTGCCAGGAACAGCGATTTGGCTTTATCGGCTTCCTCGGCCTCGCGCTTGGCTTTAATCAGGTTTTTTTCAACTTCTTTTTCCTGTGTCACATTCTGAGATATTAAAGCACCGCCAACAACCTTTTTGTTAATTCCGTAAACGGGTGTAACGCTCACAAAAAACACTTCATTTCGTATGCGCACCTCGCCTTCCGATATTTTTCCGTCGAGTGCATTGCTGTAAAACGGGTAAAGTCGTTTTTGAGTTTTTTCGTCATAAACCTCAAACAATGTTTTTCCTGAAAAATCGGTATTTGAAAGTCCGAGCCGTTCTTTTTCATTTCCTCCGGCAAGCACATGCCTGAAATTTGTGTCGAAAAGATACACGTCGATGCCCGGCAGATTTTCCAGCAAAATTTCCCTGTAATCCTCCAGGTCCGAAAATGTTTCATGAAAAAATACAACACCTGCTGAAAAAAGTTCCTGTTTGTCACTAAATTTTACCTTTTCAAGAAGTATATTCCCAGGCAGCGAAATATTGTTTTGCGAAATAATCCGGCTGCTAAAAGATTGCGATTCGCCGGTTTCCGATAAAATTTCAGTTCGCTTTTTAAATTCGTTAAACCCTTCACTGTCCATTAAGGCATCCATTCGGGGGAAGGTATCATTTTTAAGCCGGCGTCCGAAAATGTTTTCAAATGCCCCGATAAAACGAACCACTTTAAAATCGTTATCGAAATAAAAAACAGCATCCTGCCTGATTTCCTGGTTTTGTGAAATTTGTTTCGGGGAATAGTTGTCGAGTCGGACAGTTTTTATCTTGTGGCTTAACAAATCGAGCGATCTGTCGAGTTGGGTTAATTTCTTTAAATCAATATCCTCGTCGCGCAATCCTGATATTAATCTTGAAATTTGCTCGAGATGCGTATTAAGACTTTTGTTCATAATATACCTTTTCCTGACAGCTAAAGTTAACAGGAAAAGGGCAAAGAACAATGAAAGATGTGGCAGAAATCCTGAACTACATTCATTTTAAAATTATTTTTAACATGTTAAATT
The DNA here is from genome assembly GCA_035269145.1 of Tangfeifania sp. Taxonomy (GTDB): domain Bacteria; phylum Bacteroidota; class Bacteroidia; order Bacteroidales; family Prolixibacteraceae; genus Tangfeifania. The sequence goes on from DATFJO010000697.1 coordinate 1,088, forward strand.
CAAAAATCAGTTATCCGGAAATTCATTGAAACTGGTTTAATAAAATTCAATCAATATTTGTTGTTTACAAAGTTTTAGAATAATTTAGAATGATGGGAAATGAACATTCGACAATATATTCAACTTAGGAATTATGCAAAAATCATTCATCGCTTTTCACCGGTATTTTTTTCACTCAGGAATTATTTTAGCATTCATTTTTTTGGTTGCCTGCGGCAATCAGAAAAAAAACAATGATGATTCGGATTCCGTAAAAAAAATACCTGACGGCTGGGTTTCGTTGTTCGACGGAGAAACACTCGATGGCTGGGAAATTGCCCAATTTGGCCCACAGGGCATTGTCAAAGTTTCGGATGAAAATCTCCGCCTGGGAATGGGCGACGGCTGCACCGGAGTTACTTACACCGGGGATTTTCCGCGTATGAACTACGAAGTAATGCTGGAGGCCCAAAAAATTTCGGGGAACGATTTTTTTTGCGGAATAACCTTCCCGGTCGATACCAGTTACTGTTCTTTAATTGTTGGAGGCTGGGGCGGCCCGGTAGTTGGTATTAGCTCAATCGACGGGCGTGATGCTTCGGATAATGAAACAACCACACTCAAAAAATTTGAAAAAAATACCTGGTACAGCATCCGCCTGAAAGTAGTTCCCGGCAAAATTGAAGCCTGGATTGACGGAGAAAAACTGATTGATTTTATAACCACAGACCACGAGCTTTCAATTCGACCGGAAGTTTATCTTTCACGGCCTTTCGGCATTTGCTCGTGGGCAACCACTGCCGAACTCCGCAATATCAGGCTGCATAAAACAGAACCCTGATTTTTCAATTTTTCATTTCTATCCTCTTCCACAAGTTCCTCCATATAACAAAGGTTAGTAATTACAGACTAATTTCTTAGGTTTCATCATTTTTATTACTAAAAAACAATAACAAACAATAATAAAAATCATTAAATATTGCAAAACATAAAAATATACCGTAACTTTATTCAAAAATTTCACTATGGAAACAATTAACAAAATCAGCGAAGTTTTTAATGTTTTCCACAGCAAAGAATCCTATTTTGAGGAAATGGACCGGAAAAAATCTGCCCGGTTGATTTATAAACAAATTTTCATAATCTGTTTATTTGGTTTTATTTACGGACTTGTAATGGGAAGTTACCACAGCTTTTTGCAGGCATTGGTTGCGGGAATAAAAGTGATGCTTCTTTTTATTGCCACACTGCTGATTTGTTTTCCTTCATTTTACATTATTCAGCAAATCCTGGGCTCGAAACTAAAATTCAAACAAATGATTCTCATTATTTTAAGTGGATTTGTACTGGCATCCACCATTACCTTGTCGTTTGCCCCGGTAATTATATTCTTTCAGATAACCGGAGAGAATTACCATTTTTTACAACTTTTGCATGTGGCTGTTTTTATTTTTGCAGGAATTTTCGGGATGAAACTGATTGTTGGTGCACTAAAATTTGCCTGCGACAAAAAGAATATTTATCCTCAAATCGGGGTAACTGTTTTCAGGGTTTGGGTGATTATCCTTGCATTTGTCGGAATCCAGCTTGCCTGGAGTCTGCGGCCTTTTCTAAGCGATAAAAACGAGGATTTCAAACTGTTCAGAAAATACCAGGGCAATTTCTACACGGCGATTATTTATTCTTTCGATCAACTTATTTCGGGTTCAGAAGTTGATTTGAAGGAAGAAAATGCGGAAACTGAAATTGTTCCGAATCAACAAAAAGACTCAGCAGATTTTTCATATTTTTTGGAAAAATAAACTATGGATGAAATACTGACACTGGAAGAAGTTGCAAAATATTTAAAAGTAAAACCGCAAACCATTTATACCTGGGCGCAGAACAATAAAATACCGGCGGCCAAGCTGGGCAAAGAGTGGCGGTTTAAAAAATCGATTATCGACAAATGGTTCAATGAACACATCCACGAAAAATTCTCTGATTATTTATCCGATTGATTGTTTTTCAGAATACCCTTACCACGGATACAAACCAATATTCATTCAGAATCTTCTTGATTTGCATGAAAAAGACTATTTTCATTCCAAATAATTTTGTGAATAATGCCAGAAAAAATTCTGAATTATCAGTTAAAAAATGAATTAAAAAACCGGGGAGCAGAATTTGTTTCATTTGTCGATATTTCAAATTTGCCCGAAGCTCAAAACAAAAGATTTCCGGCAGCTGTAATTTTTGGTGTTTCGCTTTCGGCCAGTTATCTCAAAGAAGTCAGTCAAACTCTGGATTACATTCCACAAATGATTCGCAACAAAAAAATGGCTGAAGACGAATTTCACTGTAAAGAAATTTTCACCGACCGCCTTGCCGATTATCTGGCGGAATTTCTCAAAAAGAAAGGTTATTCGGCTTATTCGCAGTCGGAAAGAAACATTGCAGAAACCGGTTATTATAATGAAAACAACAAAATCACTCCCCTGCCCCATAAAACCATTGCCGGGCTTGCAGGACTGGGATGGATTGGAAAACACAACCTGCTAATTACCCCCCGATACGGAAGCGCCATTTCGATGTGTACGGTTTTAACCGATGCGCCATTGGAAACCATATTGAAAAAGCCGTTGAGATCGAAGTGCGGCAATTGCAGAATTTGCAAAAATACCTGTTCCACCAATGCAATCACCGGAAAATCATGGAATAAAAATACCCACAGAAATCATTTGGTCGATGTTCAAAAATGCACTACCTGTTTACAATGCCTTGCAATGTGTCCTTTCACCCGTAAATACGTGGAAAAGCAGCTCTGACTTTTCCCTGAATGCTCGTTTCAGTTTTTTGAAGGAAATACTTAACTTACATAAAAACAATTTATTAATCAGAAATTCGAGTCATGTATTATTCACTGGTACACTTTCCGAAAATTGAAAATAAAGATTTTCGCAAATTCAGAAATAAATACGATCCTTTTGTGGAATTACTCCCAACGCACATTGCATTTATTTTCCCGGTGCCTGATTCTCTCAGATTAAATAATCGTAGTTGTCATCGCCTTACGAATTGCATTACTCATTCATTTATTCAAAAACAGAGCGAAATACAGCAGGTTACTGCACCAAAAATTCAATTCTGTTTTGAAGTGAAAGAGTTTTCGCAAAACTTTTTGCCTGCCTGCCACTGTTCATCCAAATCAACAGAATCATCTAACATTCAAAATCAACAGGTTTGATTGTTTTAAGCCGAAGAAGTTCCTGTAAAAATTTTAAAAGAGTTTTAAATGTCTGCTCATTCTGATAAAAGAAAAGGGTATTAAATACGGTTATATTACCTTTGCTGAAAATTAAAAAAATGACAATACAAGTCCATCCCGAAGCCAAAGCGTTGATTTTCGATCTCGACGGTACTTTGTCTAATTCATTACCGGTGCATGTTGCAACCTGGAATAAAGTGGGAGAAACCTATAAATTCAAGTTCGATCCGAAAATTGTTCTGGAAATGACCGGCCGGCCGACTATTGAATTTGCCCGCCACATTATTGAAAGATATAAACTTACCATTGAGCCCGAAGAAATAGTAAAGCAAAAACAAACTTCATTTTGGGATTCGTCGCATTTGCTGGAGCCGGTAGAAGAAATTCTTTCTATTGTGAAAGAATATCATGGTAAACTACCCATGTCGGTAGGCACGGGCGCCAGCCGGAGAAGTGCCGAAGTTCAGTTAAAAGCCCTGGGGTTAACCGACTATTTTGATGCCATTGTATCAGCCGACGACGTGACCAGCCACAAGCCCGAGCCCGAAACTTTTCTGAAATGTGCTGAGCTGATGGGCGTGGAACCCGAAAAATGCCAGGTTTTTGAAGACGGCGATCTCGGAATTGAAGCCGCCAAAAAAGCAGGCATGATAATTACTGATGTACGACCGCACATAAATTACGGCGAATGGGCAGTTTCGTAACAGCTTTTGAAACCGTTCTGCCCCTTTTCCTGGTTATCATTGTCGGGGCAATCTTTTCGCGCACCAAAGCTTCGTCGGAAGAGTGGGTGGAAATATTGAACAAATATGCGTTGTGGATTGGATTTCCGGCACTGGTAATTGCCTCCCTCATGCAACTCGAAATTGGCGATAAAACTTATCTGACCTTGATTCTGCTCAATTCAGGCTACATAGTTTTTGCTGTGCTGCTGGCCATTCCGCTTTCAAAAATCTTTGGTTTCTCCACCCAAATGAAACGAACTTTGTTTCTGATTTTGCCTTTCGGAAATGTGGCTTACCTCGGAATTCCGGTGCTGCAAAATTCCATGGGCGATGAAATCCTTCCCGTAGCTGCCATCATTTCGGCAGTTTACGTATTCTGGTTGCTCACGCTTGCCATCATTCTCATCGAAATTTATGGCGATGAAAAAATAAATTCCCGAAAACTTCTGCTCAGCCTGGCAAAAAATCCACTGTTAATTTCCGTATTCATCGGATTGGCAATCGTTCTTTTCAACATTCAGCTTCCGGATTTTGCTGAAAAAACTATCACACTTTTTTCGCAGTCGGTTACAGCCGTAGTACTTTTTTCGCTCGGAATTTTCC
>DATFJO010000698.1:0-5472 GCA_035269145.1 Tangfeifania sp.
AGAAAATGTTCCGATTTCGCGCCACTGCCACATTCGCAGCGATGAAGCCTGTTACAAATCATCGTCGAAAGCCATTGAACTGGCTTCCAAATTTGGAACCCGGTTGCATATTTTGCATTTGTCTTCGGCAAAAGAGATGAGTCTATTTGAACCGGGCAAAGTGGCAGATAAAAAAATTACCGCTGAAGTTTGCGTGCATCACCTTTGGTTCGACGAACGGGATTACATTACAAAAGGCACACTCATAAAATGGAACCCCTCGATAAAATGTATAAAAGACAAAGAAGCGCTTTGGGATGCATTGCTTGCAGATAAGCTCGATGTAATTGCCACCGACCATGCGCCTCACACGCTGGAAGAAAAAAACAACACCTATTTTAAAGCTCCGTCGGGCGGTCCGCTGGTTCAGCATTCGCTTGTAGCCATGCTGGAAATGACAAAAAAAGGATCCATCCTGATTGAAAAAGTGGTTCAGAAAATGTGTCATGCGCCGGCAGATTTATTCCGGATTGACCGCCGTGGATACATTCGCGAAAACTACTTTGCCGACCTGGTTTTGGTCGATCCCAATAACAACTGGAAAGTTTCAAAAGAAAATATCCTCTATAAATGCGGCTGGTCGCCGTTTGAAGGACAAGAATTTTCGCATAAGGTAGTTACTACTTTTGTGAACGGGCAGAAAGTTTATGAAAACGAAAAAGTAACTGATATTGTAATTGGAGAAAGAGTTCAGTTTAATCCCAAATAGATCATTCCTAATTTTTGGTGTTAATTAGTCACTCTTTTCCATCAATTTCGTCACTTTATCCAAATCAATATCATTAAACAGATCTCTTAGCTTTTTTTCGGTTTCATTAAACCCAACTTCATAAATTTCTTCTGCTTTATTGAAAGCAAAAGTGCTGTAATTTCTGGCATCTGGCGGTTCAATATAAAAATCGCACAGCACTTTACTTTTCTCCACATTCTGGGCAATTCCCAACCGAAAAGCACGCTCGGCCACTGTTTTCAGTCCTTTCACATCTTCCTCGGGGCCGTTATGGTTTACGTGCACTCCAATCAGAAACTGGCACTCATCGCGGATTGATTCAGTCGGCAGGTTATTCAGCAATCCACCGTCAACATAGGTTTGCCCGTCGATAACCTGCGGCTCAAACACCACCGGTATTGAAGCCGAAGCAACTACCCATTTAAACAATTCGCCTTCTGATTTTATTTCTACCAGGCCGCTGTTCAGGTTGGTAACGGCACAGTAAAAAGGCATTTTCAGCGATGAAAAATCATCTTTACCGATGACTTCTTTCAGCAAGTCGTTTACTTTATCCATATCAATCAAGCCACTGAAAGGTTTGTGCCAGTTCACCATTTTATGAAATTTGCGTTCCAGTAATACTTTGAGCAAGTCTTTCGGTGGATAACCGGCAGCGTAAAAAACGCCTACAATGGCCCCCATGCTGGTTCCTGAAATTACCCTGGGTTTTATTCCGTATTTTTCCAAAGCTTCAAGAACACCGATGTGCGCAATACCACGGGCACCGCCACCACTTAGTGTGATTCCAAACCGGGGGAGATCTTTATTTCTAATGCTTGTACTCATTAGCTGATTTTCTTCAATCTTTGAATTTCTTTTTCGATTTCTTTAATTACCTCTTTGTTTACAATATCCTTTTTATTACCTGTGCGAGTGGAAAAAACAACGAATACTTTTCCGCCATATTTTTCTTCAAAATCCTGGAAACTTACACTCATTCTCTCTGTTATGTTATAATTTCCAAAATTTGAATTTGCAGTTATTGGTTTAATCTGAATACCAAATGCTTTATCGCCTACTTTGCCAATATAATCGATATCTCCGGCGTGGTCTAATTCCGAATCACTTTCTTCAAACTCAACTTCGGGGAAGGATTTCGATAGACCATCATTTACTACAGATTTTTCAAGAAGAAAGCCATCGTAAGTTCTTACAACAGTAACTTCATATATATAATCTTTGCAGTCTTGTAATGATAAATCCTGAAAGGCTGCAGTCCATTCTGGAATTACTACTTCGGTAATTTTAGCATATAACCTTTCACCGAGCTCATCTAATGTTTCATGGGTAATTTTTACTTTATCCTTTTTCTTTGTATATGCATTTTCGAAATAAAATTGTTCCCATTCCTCAAATGCATTAGGTTGGCATTCTCTTATTAGAGCCATCACAGCTCCAACCTTATTTGGTCTTGTTAATTGATAGGTATTACTTGCATAATTCAGCACTTTTTCTTTTTTCCCGAAAAGTTTTGCATATTTCTTTGGGTCATTTTTCATAATATTCCTTTTCAAGTTCAATGAATTTTAATTTATTTTTATAATTAAGTGCAGTATCAACAGTAGCTAAGCCATTTTTAATTAGATGAGCATTAATAAAAGTTTTATTCTTTAAATATAAATAAACAAAAAGATTATTATCATCATCATGTTTTTTCTCATCATATTTTAAAAATACCTTTTGACCTTTTGTTTTAAGATTTAAAAATTCAATTGCTTTTCCATTTACTTTCTGATTTTCTTTCACTCCTATTAATCGTACAATTAACCCATTATTTAACTTAACTAATTCAGGACTAATAATCTCTTTAACAGAGTAATAATCTTCTCTTTTTATTGAGCTATCTTTGTCAATCTTTGAACCAAATTGTAATTTTTTGGGGTCTGTTTTTTTGTCAAAAGAATGAAAATCTTTAAAAATATAGGGCAATTTTTCAACGTCGTTTTTAAAATCCTTTTGAATATTCTCCTGCTTTGAAAATATGTACTCGGATTCGAAAATGTCATTTTGATATGCTCCTAATTTTCTTTTTATAAAAGGAATAAATTCAGGATTCATCTCATAACCAACTGAATTTCTATTTAGATTTTTCGCAGCAAGAGATGTTGTTCCGCTTCCAAGAAATGGATCTATAACTGTATCACCAACAAATGAAAACATCTTTATTAATCGTCTCGGTAATTCTTCTGGGAACATAGCAATATGTCCATCCTGTTTTGCTCCACCAAAATACCAGTGCCCATCAAAATAAGTTTTCCATTCTTCTTTTGTCATTTTTGACATTTCTTTAATTTCCTTTGATGGTTTTTTGGGAACACCTAACTTTTTGAAGATTAATATAAATTCATAATCAATTGAAATAATACCATTTTTAGGATAAGGATAACTACCCATTAATGAGGCTCCACCAGTTGTATTGGAAGTAGTTTTTTTTTGCCACATTATAGCTCCCATGTAATCAAAACCTATGGCTTCACAAAACTTTATTATTTCAGTTCGTATAGGAATTACTTTATATCTTCCGTAGTAAACAGCCCTTGCAAACTGGTCTCCTATGTTTATACATAACCGGCTACCATTATCTAATATCCTGTAGCATTCTTTCCAAACAATGTTTAAATGGTTGATATATTCTTCATAACTCTCATTATAACCGATTTGATTTTCGGTACCATAATCTTTTAATTGCCAATAAGGAGGAGATGTAATTGCCAAATCAACTGAATTATCAGTTAATTCATCCATATTTCTGCTATCTCCGTTAATTATTATGTGCTCTGTCTTAAATTCCATTTTAATTTATCCATTTTTAAAAACAAAAGTACTCATTTTCATTTGTAATTTTTAGTTTTTCGTCTTCATACACTTTTTTGATTTTCAACCTTAAAATTAGAATTCTTTCCGTCACTCAAACAATACAAAAGCAGACTTCTTCAATTCATTCATTCTTCTTACATTTGCCAAAATTTTCAGGGAAATTTGGAACCTGCAACATTTCTAAAATATTTCAAGGGGCATCCTAAATTTGAGCAACTGGCCAAAAAGCTGACTGCCCCCCCGGGTGAAAAAATTCACCTGCACGGGCTTATTGGGTCTGCCAAAACCGTATGGGTGGCCAATCTTTTCGAAAAACTTCAACAAAATATGGTGCTACTTCTCAACGAACGTGAAGAAGCTGCCTATTTTTATGACGACCTTAATAATCTCGGATTTGGCGAATCTGCGCTGTTTTTTCCTTCATCATACAAACGCTCGGTGCAATACGGGCAGCCGGAGCAGGAAAACATTGTGCAGCGTACCGAAGTATTGAACAAACTGAGCGAAAAAGAAACTGCATATATTGTAGTTACCTACCCGGAGGCCTTGGTTGAAAAGGTCATTTCGGAACCCAATCTGGAACAGAACACGTTGCAGGTGAAAGCCGGCGATAAAATATCCATCGAATTTATCAATGAATTTTTATACGAGTATGGTTTTGAAAGGGTCGATTTCGTATATGCACCGGGACAGTTTTCGGTGCGCGGAAGCATTGTCGATGTTTTTTCCTACTCAAATGAAGACCCGTATCGCCTCGATTTTTTTGGAGACGAAGTAGATTCTATCCGGAGTTTTAACATCGACAACCAGATTTCGAAAGACACCTTCAAAAAAATAACGATTGTCCCCAACATTCAGAATGAAAAAATGGAAGGACAGCGCATTTCGTTTCCTGAATTTTTATCCGAAAATACGCTTTGGTTTGGCAACAATCTGAATCCGTTTTTCGACCAGGTTTCGGCTACTTACCGGCAGTCAATTATGAACCGGAAAGAAGAGGAAAACATAACCGAATTGATTGTTACGGGAGAAGAAATAAAGCAACTTCTTCAGAAACAAACTGTCTGCGACTGGGGATTTGATCAGTGCTACGAACCAAATGAAACTTTCAGCTTTTCAAATGCCCGGCAACCGGTCTTCAACAAGAATTTCAATTTGCTGGGAGAAAATATGCTCGATTACCAACAAAAAGGTTACGAGGTATTTATTCTATCGAACCAGGAAAAACAGATTGAACGGTTGCAGGCCATTTTCCGCGACTCGGATGTAAAAGTACAATTCACACCCGTTAATTTTATTTTACACGAAGGTTTTGTAGAGCACGATTTAAACCTCTGTTGTTACACCGACCACCAGGTTTTTGAGCGCTACCACCGTTTTAAAATAAAAACCCGGAAAGCCCAGCGGGAAGCTATTTCACTGAAAGAGCTAAACAAACTACATCCGGGCGATTACGTGGTGCATGTTGACCACGGGATTGGAAAATTTGCCGGTCTGGCCCGCACCGAAGTGAACGGCAAAGCGCAGGAAGTTATCCGGCTGGTTTACAAAAACAACGATTCGCTGCTGGTAAATATTCACTCGCTGCACCGCATTTCGAAATACAAAGGTAAAGACGGATCAGAACCGACCCTGAACAAGCTGGGCACCGGCGCCTGGCAAAAAATGAAAAACCGCACCAAGGCTAAAGTCAAAGACATTGCCAAAGAGCTGATTGCACTTTATGCCGAGCGACTTTCGGAAAAAGGTTTTGCCTTTTCGCCCGATTCCTACCTGCAAACCGAACTGGAAGCATCGTTTATTTACGAAGACACTCCCGACCAGGAAAAATCTACTTCGGCGGT